>JBAQMW010000089.1:0-15395 GCA_049303155.1 Thermodesulfobacteriota bacterium
GGGGAAGCCGGTACGACGGGTACGGCGGCGGTTGGCAATGCTGATGCAGGGAAGCAGTTTTTTACCGGAGGGAAGAGGTTTCAAAACGGGGGTCCTCCGTGCATGTCATGTCATAACGCGGGACACGATGTCGTCGGCGCACTCGGCGGCGGAAGTCTCGGGCCTGACTTGACGGAGGTGTTCGATAACAAGGGTTTCCTTATAGACACAGGCTGGATCAACGGCGCGGATATACCGGTAATGGGGCCGATATTCTCGAAGCATCAGTTGACCGAAGCGGAGGTCGCCGATTTAAAGGCATTTCTCGAAACATTTTCCGGACAGAAGGCCCCGGCGAGAAGCAACGCGAAGTTCGTTGGAGGCGGCATCATAGGCACTATAATAATGTTGATCATATTCAACATAGCATGGAGCAACAGATATAGGAAAAGAACAAACACCACCGCCCACGAGGCCCTTTGGAGAAACTATCGCGGAAAAGGAGGGAGGTAAGCAATGGCTACATGGATACAGGATATAGATAACCCGGCAAAAAGAGGCTGGGAAGAGTTTTATCGCAATAGGTGGCAGTACGATAAGACCGTCCGAAGCACCCACGGCAACAATTGTACCGGCGGCTGCAGCTGGATGGTTTACGTGAAAGACGGCATCATCACGTGGGAACTTCAGGCCATTGATTACCCCCTTCTCGAGTCCTCGCTTCCTCCTTACGAGCCGAGGGGATGCCAGAGGGGCATATCCGCCTCCTGGTACGTATATAGCCCGGTAAGGGTGAAATACCCGTATATTCGCGGCATTCTTCTTGATTACTGGAAAGAAGCCAAGGCGAAACATTCCGACCCGGTTGACGCATGGGCCAGCATAATGGAAGACCCCGAAAAGGGCAAGAAGATCAAGTGGTCCAGGGGTAAGGGCGGATTCAGGAGATATAACTACGAGGAAGCCGCGGAGATTGTGGCGGCCGCTCAGATATATACCATCAAGAAGTACGGTCCGGACAGAAACATCAGCTTTTCCGTCATTCCGGCCATGAGCCAGATAAGCTACGCGTCCGGCGCAAGGTACCATCAGTTGATAGGCGGCGTCAGCATGAGCTTCTACGACTATTACACCGACCTTCCTCCGTCATCCCCCGAAATCTGGGGCGAGCAGACGGACGTTTGCGAGAGCGCGGACTGGTATAACTCCGGATACGTGGTCGTGCTCGGAGCCACCCCCAATAGGACGAGAACCGCGGACTGCCACTTCGTCAGCGAACTCCGTCACGGCGGCGCCAAGCTCGTAGTCATGGCTCCGGACTATTCCGAGGTCGCGAAGTACGCCGACCTTTGGGTGCCGGTAAAGACCGGCTCCGACGGCGCTTTCTGGATGGGCGTCAATCACGTCATCTTGAAGGAATTCTACGTTGACAGGCAGGTTCCTTACTTCGTTCAGTACCAGAAGGATTACACCGATTCTCCTCATCTCATAAAGATAGAGAAGGGCAAGAACGGCAACGAAACCGGCAGGCTCCTCAAGGCCTGCGACCTTTCGGAATACGCCGGCGAAGATAATCCCGAGTGGAAGTTCGCGATGTGGGACTCCAAGACGAACAGGCCCCGCATAGTGTACGGCGGCATGGGATACCGTTATCCGCAGAGAAAAGAGAGCGAGGGCAAATGGAACACCCTCAATAAGGACGGGAAGACGAACGAAGACATCGACCCGACCCTTTCGCTCCTTAATATCAAGGACGGCGTAGTTGACGTGAATTTCTACGAACTCGACACAGGCGCGGTTTACAAGAGGCAGGTGCCGGTAAAGTACGTTGATACCACGACCGAAGGCAAGGTTGCCGTAACTACCGTATTCGACATGCAGATGGCGCAGTTAGGCGTCGCGAGGCCCGGCCTCGGCGGCGAATACTGCAAGAATTACGACGACGATAAAGGGTTTTCTCCGGCATGGCAGGAGAAATACACCGGCATCGGACGCGACACCATCATACAGGTGGCGAGGGAGTGGGCGGCCAACGCCGAGGTTACCAAAGGTAGATCCATGATTATCTGCGGCGCCAGCATCAACCACTGGTATCACGCGGACATGATTTATAGGGCGTTTACCATGGCGCTCATGCTCTGCGGCTGCATCGGACGGAACGGCGGCGGCATGAACCACTACGTCGGACAGGAAAGACTTGCTCCGTTTGACGCGTGGGGCCAAGTGGCTCTCGCGCTCGATTGGGCGAGACCACCGCGCCTTCAGAACACACCGAGCTACTGGTATATACACACCCAGCAGTGGAAGTACGACTCCAAGCTGACCGATTATCACAGGGTGCCTGATGTTAACGGGTTAGATTTCGAGCATACCGCCGATTTCAACGTCAGGGCCGTAAGAATGGGGCATCTGCCGTGGTATCCGCAGTTCAACAAGAGCTCCCTCGCGCTTGCCGAAGAGGCAACGAAGAACGGAGCCAAGTCGGACGCGGATATCGTTGACTACACGGTAAAGCAGCTCAAATCCGGCTCTCTCCAGTTCGCCATAGACGATCCGGACGCCCCGGAAAACTGGCCGAGGGTGTGGATGATATGGAGGGCCAACGGGCTTGGTTCAAGCGCGAGGGGTCAGGAGTATTTCTTCAAATTCCTCCTCGGCACCCACAATAACGTAGGCGCCGACGAAGTTGCGAAGCCCTATTGCAAGGAGATAAACTACAAGGATTCTCCGATAGGCAAGATAGACCTCATAACGACGCTTGAGTTCCGCATGAACACGACCCCGACCTATTCGGACATCGTGCTTCCGGCGGCTCATTGGTACGAGAAGGAGGACATCAACACGACAGACCTCCACTCTTTCATACACCCGATGGGCGCGGCGGTAACCCCGAATTGGGAAGCCAAGAGCGATTGGGATGCCTTCAAGTATCTCGCGAAGAAGTTCTCCGAGATGGCGAAGAAGCACTTCCCTAAACCGGTGAAGGACGTAATGTCTTCTCCTCTTGCCCACGATACCCCCGGCGAAATCACGCAGCCGGCCATAGGCGGCGTCCAGGATTGGAAGAAGGGACAGTGCGAAGCCATCCCCGGAAAGACGATGCCGAACCTGAACGTCGTCGAGAGGGATTACGCGAACGTCTATAACCGTTACATCTCGTTCGGGCCTTTGATGAGGACCAAGTACGGCTTCCACGGCATCATGCTTGACGGAAAGCCGATATACGACGAGTACATGAACATGAAGCACACGGATAAGGTCGAGTGGGGCGGCGATAAGTTCATCTCCCTCCGCGAGGCCAAGGAAGCCGCGAACGTCGTAATGCACTTCTCGGGACTCACGAACGGAGAGGTCGGCTTCAAGCAGTGGGAGATTGAGGAGCATCATACCGGACTTCACGGCGATAACTTCCACAAGGCCAAGGAAGAGGTCAGGAAGTGTCTCGGCGAAGAAGAGGTCAAGAAGATTCCGTACTTCAACGTCAATACCCACCACGGCCTCGCCGATGCCATAGGCGGCCCGCACAGGGACGTCCGTATGACCTATGACGACATCGTTGCCCAGCCGAGGAGGACTAACACGAGCCCTCTTTGGACAGGCGACACGAGGAACGGAAGGGCCTACCAAGGGTTCTGCCTCCAGATAGATTACAGGATTCCGTGGAGGACGTTGACCGGAAGGCAACACTACTATCTCGACCATCCGATGTTCCTTCAGTTCGGCGAGGGTTTGGTGACGCACAAGTACAAACTCGACCCGAACAAGATGAACGAGATCGTAAAGAGCGACAGGACCGACGCCATAGTGGCCAATTACATCACCCCGCACGGCAAATGGCAGATCCATTCGTCTCATTACGACAACCTCCGGATGCTCACGCTTTCAAGGGGCGGCAACTGCATATGGATAAATGACAGGGACGCCGAGAGCGTAGGCATCAGGGATAACGACTGGGTCGAGGCGTATAACGACAACGGCATATTCGTATGCCGCGCCATCGTCAGCGCCAGGATTCCGTCGGGTGTCGTGTTCGCTTACCACTCCATGGAAAGAACGGTAAACGTTCCCAAGGCCGAGCAGAGAAACAAGATAAGGGGCGGCTTCCATAACAGCCTTACGAGGCAGAGGCTTAAACCCACTCTCATGGCCGGCGGTTACGGACAGTTCTCCTACGGGTTCAACGCATGGGGTCCCATACCGATAATCAGGGATACGACCGTTCTTGTAAGAAAAATGAGAAACCAGGAGGTGAAGTGGTAATGGACGTTAGAGCCCAACTTTCAATGAGTTTTCACCTTGACAAGTGCATAGGCTGCCACACGTGCAGCGTATCCTGCAAAAACGTGTGGACGAGCCGTCAGGGCGCTGAGTACATGTGGTGGAACAACGTCGAGACCAAACCCGGCGCCGGTTATCCCCTTACCTGGGAAGACCAGGACAGGTTCAAGGGCGGTTGGGAAGTTACGGGAAGCGGGGCGCTCCGGCTTAAGCTCCTCAAGGGGCCGGGAAAACTCCGGACGCTGGCGAACATATTCTTCCAGCCGAATCTTCCGACGATAGACGATTACTACGAGCCCTTTACGTTCGACTACGACAATCTGTTCAACGCGCCGGCCGGAGACGACCAGCCGGTGGCGCGCCCGAAGTCCCTTTTAACGGGCGAGTTTATGAACAAGATATCCATCGGACCGAACTGGGACGACGACATGGGCGGCTCGCCGCTTTACGCGTCGAACGACCCGAACTTGAAGGGTCTTTCGGACGCGCAGAAGCAGCTCCTCACCCACTTCCACAAGTTGTTTTACTTCTACTTCCCGAGGATATGCAATCACTGCACGAACCCGGCCTGCGTGGCGTCATGCCCTTCAGGCGCCCTTTATAAGAGGGGCGAGGACGGCATAGTCCTTATAGACCAGGACGTTTGCCGCGCGTGGAGATTCTGCGTGAGCGCGTGCCCGTACAAGAAGCCGTATTACAACTGGAACACCGGCAAGAGCGAGAAATGCATATTCTGCTATCCGAGGACCGAGACGGCTCAGCCCAATGCCTGCGCCCATTCCTGCACAGGCAGGATAAGGTTCGTCGGCGTGATACTCTACGACGCGGACAGGATAGAAGAGACCGCGAAACTGCCGGACATGAAGCTCGTCGAGGGGATGAGGGAAATCGTGCTCGACCCGAACGATCCGAAGGTCATCGAGGCCGCGAAGAAAAACGGTATCGAAGAAAACTGGATAAAGGCCGCGCAGGAATCGCCGTCTTACATGCTCTTCAAGAAGTGGAGGATAGCGTTCCCTCATCATCCGGAATTCAGGACGGTTCCGATGAACTACTACGTACCGCCTCTTTCGCCGATACTTCATCAGGCGAAGGGAGATCAGGGCGGCGTCTACGATCCGGAATCAACGGAGTTCTTCAACGACGTGGAGCGCATGAGGATCCCGATCAAATACCTCGCCAATCTTCTCACGGCCGGTAACGAGAGCCTTATCCTCGAGTCGCTTAAGAAGCAGATGGCGGTCAGGATATACATGCGCCAGAAGCGCGTCGGCGACGTGGGCGAAGCCAAGGCAAAGAGCGCGTTGAACGAAGTAGGGCTCAGCGAGCAGGACGCCATAGACATCAACAGGCTCGTCGCGCTCGCGACTTATAAGGAGCGTTTCGTGATACCCGAGACGCACCGCGAGAGCAAGACGACCGTTGACCCGAGGACCATGTACGAGAAGAGAGGTTCCATCGGTTTCGGACAGAAGAAGAAGGAGTTTCTCGGAAGACAATGGTAACCATGACCGTAAACGGGATATACAATTCCATGGCCGCTCTTTTGGAGTATCCGTGGGACGACATAAGGGAAAAGGCCCAAGGCTGCCTCGCGGCAGTCGAGGGCCCGTCCCTGCAGTATCCGGCCGGGGTGGCGGAGGAGTTGAAGGCTTTCATAAAGGAAGCCTCTGAAATGCCTCTGGACGATTTGCAGGGCATATACTCCTACACCTTCGAGATATCAGGCGGAGAGACTACGCTTGACCTGGCCTATCATCTTTACGACGGGTTCAAGAGGGCGAATTATCTCGTAAGCTTGAAAGAGCTTTATAAGGCAAAGTCCTTTCCGTTCGCGGAACTGGCGAAGGGCGAACTTCCCGATTATCTCCCTATCGTCCTTAAATTCTTGGACACCCTCGACGACGAGGGGCTCCGCAGGGAACTGCTCGAGTCCTTTGTCATAAAGGGCATGGAGAAGTTAGCCAAGAATTTCGACATAAGCAGCAGCAAGGATTCGCCTTACAGGCGCCTTATAAAAGCCCTGTGGCTGGTTATTGACACGGATATAAAGAGAAAAACGGCAAGTGAGCAACAGTAACCACTAAATTCTTCGCGCGAAGGAGGTTTAACAAATGTGGGATAATATCTTGTTCGGCCAACTCCCGTATGTGTTGATAATAACGGCGATAGTCGGCACTATCTACAGATTCACGAACAATCAGTACTCTTGGTCCAGCGTATCTTCGCAGTTCCTGGAGAATAAGCTCCTCTTCGTCGGTTCGTTCCCCTGGCATCTCGGTATCATACTGATACTTTTGGGGCACATACTGGCGATATTCATACCGGGCACTCTGCTTGCGTGGAACGCCGTTCCAATAAGGCTCTACATTCTTGAATTCACGGCGCTCATACTCGCCTTCCTGACCGTAGTGGGTCTCGCCGCCTTCATATACAGGAGGCTTACGGATTCGAGGGTCAGGGCGATGACCTCGTCTTGGGACGTGCTCGTGTTGATAATCCTTGCCATACAGATTGTTACCGGCATAGGCAACGCGGTGCTCTACAAATGGGGTTCCAACTGGTACGCGACGGCGGCTGTTCCGTGGATATGGTCGGTCGTAACGCTCCAGCCGAACGTGACGTTCGTGCAGTCGCTTCCTCTTTTGACGAAGGTGCACATCTTTAACGCCATGATATTCATATTGGTTATCCCGTTCTCGCGTTTCGTGCACTTCCTGGCTTTCATAGGGCCGATAAAATACATGTTCAGGCCATATCAGGTCGTAAGGTGGTACGGACCGAGACAGCCCAGAACCAACCCGATAAGGCAGTTAAAGTAGTTTAAGAAGGGGGCGCTAACCGCGCCCCTGTTTTAGTTTTTACGGCCTCAGGCGGCCGGCTGGCCGTGAATAAGAATAGATTGGGTCCGGAAATTAGAGCACTCATACGTTTTTTATCTTCTTAATCTTAAATAGACGTAACTCAAGGCTTTAGCCTTGATACGTATCAACCCCGAAGGGTTGAGTTACATACAAACCCTGGATGTAAAAACGACCCCTGAAAGGAGTCACACAATGGCAAGGTTACCAAGATGGGAACCGGAGAACGAGCAATTCTGGCGTGAAACCGGCAGCAGCATAGCGTGGCGCACATGCGCCATAACGACGTTCAGCCTTATCTTCTCATTCGCAACGTGGTTCGTCATGAGCGCGGTGGTCGTGAGGCTTCCGGCCATAGGCTTCAAGTTCACCACAATGGAACTTTTCTGGCTTGCGGCAATTCCGGGGCTCGCTTCCGGCACATTGAGGCTGATACATTCTTACTTTATCCCGGTACTCGGGACAAGGCCGGTCGTAAGCATAGCGACCATCATTAAACTCATCCCCATGGTCTGGCTCGGCTACGCGGTGCAGGACTTGAATACCACGTGGACAACCTTCATGGTAATCGGATTTCTTACCGGCATGGGCGGCGGAGACTTTTCCTCTTACATGCCTTCCACGAGTATCTTTTTCCCCAAGAGACTGCAGGGCGTTTCGATGGGAATTCAGGCCGGCTTGGGCAACTTCGGCGTGAGCATTGTGCAGTTCGTAACGCCGTGGATTATAGGCTTTGCCGCCCTCGGGACCATAGTCGGCGGGCCGCAGCTCTTTACAAAGGCCGATGCGATTAAGGGCGCGATAACGGTTACCAAGGTCGCTGAAGACCCAACAGCAGTCGGCGTTGATTGTAAGAAAAAAGACGCAAAATGTGTGGTTACGGACGTAGTGATAAACAAGCCTGAGTGGATCCCCGCGATAATTGTCGTAAAAGAAGGCGGCGTGCTTAAGGACGTAGTGCTTAAAGAGACCGAGACTATCAAGGGTATAACGCTGGATGTCAAAAAAGACGACAAAGGCAAGATTACGGAAGTAGTGACGACTAAGGGCGTAAAAATAGATGTTACGAGAAACCCCGCGGGCGCTATTACGGATGTAACGGTCAAAAATGTGATTAAAAAGGGCATGTGGGTGCAGAACGCCGCGTTCTGGTATGTCCCTTTCCTCATCCTGGCGTTCATCCTCTGCGCGGTATTTCTGAGAAGCGTTACTGTCCCGGTGAGAGGTTTCAAGGGCCAGTTTGAAATACTCAGCAAGAAGAACAGGGCGCTCACGCATACATGGAACTGCACCATAACCTATATCTGTTCATTCGGTTCGTTCTCCGGTTATGCGGCGGCGTTCCCCATGATGATAAAGGTCATCTACGGCGGTTTTGACGGCGGGCCAGACCCTCTTAAGTACGCGTATCTCGGCCCTCTTATCGGCGGACTTGTCCGCGCTCTTACAGGCCCTGTATTTGACAAGATAGGCGGAAGCAAAGGCATGCACTGGACGACATTAGGGCAGATACTCGCTTGTCTTGCTCTTATATTCGGAGGGTTTCTTACTCCCACGGAGCTCACATGGACAGCGAAGTTCCCGGGGTTCATCGCTGTAATGCTTTTCATGTTCCTGATGACAGGCACGAACAATGCGGCGACCTTCCGTCAGTATCCGATAGTGTTCGCGTATTCGCCGGCCAAGGGAGCGCAGATGCTCGGCTGGACAGGGGCGTGGGCGGCATTCGGCCCGTTTGTCTTTACCGGTCTTATCGGCTGGGCCATTACCTCGACCGGCAGCGCCATCCCGTTCTTCATAGGCGCGGCGATTTACTATGGATATTCCTGCTTCCTGAACTGGTACTACTATACCCGCAAGGGAGCCGAGCGGTTTGACTACGGCAACTCCGGCGGCACATGGTGGGATAAGCTTTCCGATGGCGATAAGGAGAAGATGAAGCAGATTGACTTGCACAAATAGCGTGTAACGGCGTAATCTGCATGAGGGAAGGCCGCGCGGCCTTCCCTTTTTCCTTCTTATGAAAAATTTGGATACGATTGTAACTATAGTAGGCATAATCTACGGGGTCTTGCTGATATTGACCGCCTTTGTAAGGACTAAATTTACAGAGCCCTTCAGGTTAGATGTCATGTTTATGCCTAACCCGTCAGAGGCCACCAGACCGGTGAATCTGGTCATCGGCATACTCGTTGCAGGTTATAGTATTTATTCGCTGTTAAAAGGATAAACAATAATGTTTACAGCGCAATAAAAAACCGGATAGGAAATTTTCACAGATTCATATACAGGAGGCTTGTTGACGGCAGTATGAACAAAAGGGGGGTGGAAAATAAACCGTCCCCCTTTATTTTTAGTAACCTTCTTTATGCTTTATCACTTGACAAGGTTGTATTCAGGGCTATACTTTTCATACGAAACCAACCGCTCAAAAAACCTGCAAAAGGAGGGAGGCAACTATGGTCAAGCTCAGCGAATTCGACAACTTCGGAGTGGAGGACATGCCCGGGGGGGACTACGAGAAGAAGCAGGCGGAACTTCAGAAACTGTGCAAATGCGCGACTTGTCCGACGTTCATAAAGGGCGACGCCATGAGCGCGTACTGTTTTCCGCTTAGCGGCACGAGCAAGAAAATCCAGAAAGAGATAGATTGCATTTGCAAGACCTGCCCTGTTTTTAAACAGTACGAACTTACCCATTCGTTTTATTGCACGCGCTGCTCGCAGGTCTGTCAGGCCTACAAGAGCGAGATAGGCAGCGGACACGAGTAGGGCTTGCGCTTGTTTTACCCCTGATTTTTAATTTGATAAAAACTCTCCCCGTAGCATCGTGAAATATTCGGGGGGAGTTTTTTTTAGGTAGTTACGGGAGACATGGGAAAAATTGGCGACGAGAGCGTTCATCTTTTTATTGGCAATGGGTTTTTGTCTGTTGCCGGCCGTATCCGGGGCAAGGGTCATAAACGTGCCGTCCGACGCAGTCTCAGTGCAGGGGGCGGTCGAAGCCGCGGCCCCGAATGATACCATAATCGTTTCCGACGGCCATTATATCGAGAACGTCTTAATAAGAAAGCCTTTGATAATCAGGTCTCAAAACGGCAATTCTTCGACGATAATAACGGCGAAGGACAGGAGAAAGGCCGTCGTGAAAATAGAGGGCGTAAAAGGGGGCGAGTTTTCGGGCTTCACCGTGAAGGGTTCGGCTGTGGCAGGGCTGCACGTGAGAGGCGCCTCCGGAGTTAAGGTAAGTAGCGTTTTGGCTATGGAAAGTTACACGGGTATTTTCGTGGAGGAGTCTTCAGGCAGCGTGTTTTCCGAAAACACGGCGCGCGGCAATACCGACGGCATAGCCATTCAGAACTCCAACAATAACGTTTTTGAGAAGAACCACGCGGACTCCAACGCGGAGAAGGGATTTCTTCTTGTGTCAGCCTCCGCCAACAGGATCGAGAACAATACCGCGGATTCAAACTACTGGAACGGCATTACCCTTTGGTCGTCGCATTCGAACGTGCTCAGGAACAATACAGCCTACAAGAACACCTACGGCATCGTCATAAGCAAGTCCGAGAATAACGAACTCGAAGGCAATAAGACCATGAGGAGGCTGTATTTCCTGCTGCCGGTCGCGCTCATCTATATCGGCGTGATATTTTATTTTATTGAAAGAAGGCTCTTGCTCATGTATTATGCGGGGAAGAAATAACGCCATAATCCGGCGCTCGGGAGGGGCGTTCTTTTGCTTATAACCATACTTTCCGCCATAGGTTTCATGCTCGCGATCATGAGTTTCATGGGAGGGTTTCGGATGGTCAAGAAGACCGACGAGTACGAGACCTTCATGCACAGGCTTAACGGGTACATAACCATCGCCTTTTACCTGATTATAGCGGCCATATCCATAGCCAATGCCCCTCACGCATCCTCCATAGCGCTCTGGTTTTTGGGTCTTTCCCTGCATGGGCTCAAGGTGCTTATCGCAAGGCTCGGACTTGCGGTAAGGTACGGCGGATACTTTGGCGCTACTCTCATAATGACGTGGTTTGTCGTCATATTCACGCATCTTCCTTCCTGAAAAGGCCTTGCCGGGACAAGCCACCGGGCAGACTCTGCAATTATTTTGTTATTCCCGCAATGTCGGGGTACCTATCCGGAGGATGGGTCGCGGGAATCCTGAAAAAATATTTATAAAAACAACTGGTTCCCGGTTTTCACGGGGGCAAGCTCTGCCGGAACAGGCGCTAAATGGCTGATTTGCAACGAATGCGCCGCCGGATAAAACAATTGAATTTGGCGCGTATATTTGATAGAATCAAAAAGTAAGGCATACGAAATATACGAAAGCGAGGTAAGGTTGCCATGAGCGGAAAATGCTTGACCATAAAATACCAGTGCACCCATCCATCGTGCCAGGTGTTCTGCAAAAAGAGCGAGATAAACATCGAAGAGTCGTTTTTCAACGAACTCCAAGCCGCCACTAATGAAGAGGATACCTTTAAAAGCCCTTCGAGGGCGTGCAGGATGGGCTTTGCGCAAGTATTTAAGATCTTAAGCGTGAAGGAAACGCAGGAGGGCGTGGAGGCAGGCCCTTCGAAAGAAAAGGTAAACAAGGAAGACCCGCTTTGGATACTTTCCGACGAGCATCAGCATGTGCTCGCGAAGCTGGAGGTTATTGAAGATCAAGTGCGCAAGAGGGACATAGAGGGGCTTTGGGAAACTACCGCGTTAGTTGAAAACGACATACTACTTCATGCCATCAAGAAAGAGGAAGGGGCGTTATTCCCTCTTATCGAAAGCCGTATTTCCATGGGCGAGGGGCTTGTCGCCATAATGAAGGAAGACCATGTGGAGTTTATATCCATACTTCACGGGTTCCGCTGCGGTCTTCAGGACGGCGACATACAGGACGGCCTCGTAACGTCTCTTATCGTAAATCTCCGCAATCACATAATGAAAGAGGACGAGGAGTTCTTTCCGCAAATTGACGAGGTCATCGAGGCCGGCGAAAGAGTAAAGCTTTACGAAAAGATGCTTACGCTGCAGGAAGGGCACGTTCCGCTTGTCGCCGGAGACAGGTTGGCGAAAGGATTGTCGCCGTATTCCGAAGACAGAAGGAAGATGGATGCCGAGATAGCAGCTCTTAAGGAAGCCACGTCAATGGGAGACGTGAAGTGCTGCGGCGCCCATTGAAATAGTTATCGGTTACCGGTCGATGGTTATCCGGTGACGGCAAGAGTAAAACAATTCTTTGCGGGCAACCGATTAAAAGAAAAGGCTATTGACTGGAAAATCGTCAATAGCCTTTTTAGTTTGCCGGCGCCGATTATCTTACTGGAGCGTCTGCGTTGCTTTTTTGTCGTCCGGAAGGGCCGGAAGGCCGAACTTGTCGTTGAATGTCGTTACGATGTACATGAGGGTTCTGTGGTTAAAGAGGAGCCCTTTGAAGAGCTGGGTCTTGCCGAGGACGTCGAAGTAGAACTCGTACGAGAACTGTATCTGCTGCGCTATCCCCTGGTCTTCGTTTATGTCGTAGCTGTTTTCGGCGAACATAAGGTCTTTACGGATGCCTGAATAGAACTTATCCTTGTCCTCTTCGTTCATGCCCTTCAGTTTATCCTTGTGCTCCGGCGCTATCGAGACGCCGTTAAGGAGAACCACGAGACCCGGGTATTCCTTGGGCTGTATTATCCTCTGCCTTTTGAGCGTGCCGAGGGGGTAGTCAATCTCGAAATGGAAGTTCGAGTACTGGTCGTCAACCGTTCTCACCTGATGGCCGTTTTCCTTAAGCCACGCGGATATTTTTTCTTTTGCCTCTTCGAAAGTCGTTACTGCCATTGCCATTCCTCCTTTGGATTGCGTTCGTTTGTCTTTAATCGGTTATTTCCGTAAAGAATCTTTAGCAAAGAGAAGATAATATTTTATAGTAATCGAAGCGCCGTGTCAATATGCTTTTTGCCGGAATCCGGCATTAAGCTGTGTCAGCGTTTTTTTCTATTATGGCTGTCACGCTTTTTTTGATTTCGCTAATGTGGGCCGGTTTCAAGATAAACTTTAAGCCGTTTTTCTTGAAAAATTTTATGTTCTCGACCTCGTCGTAGGCGGTAAAAAACAGCACGCGGTTTTTGATTTTCGGGTGCGTCTTTATCGCCTCGGTATAACACTCTATTCCGTCCATCACAGGCATGGCGACGTCGAGTATTATGACGGAGTAGTAATTCTTGTTTATCATATCCAAGGCCTCCTTGCCGTTATATGCCCTGTCTATGGAGCTTTCGCCGTGCAATATCGCGCTCAAGAGTTCTATTATCGGCTCTGAGTCGTCCACTATGAGCACGCTTTCGTGCCAGAAAGACGGCATGTGCTTGAACTTTTCGAGCATATCTTTGCCGTAAGCCATTTCTTCGAGAAATGTCTTTAGGCGGCGTTTATGCATCTGAAGTTCGTGGACCGCGCCTTCCGCGTCTTTAATCCTGTTTTTAATGGAGTTTACCGCATAAATGAGAAAATCGTTCATCTCGGAAGATTCGACGGTTATGACGCAATCAATGAGCTCTTTTTCCGATAGGACGCCGGCTTTGAGGCGAAGGTCGCACACGGCGAGTTTGGAGGCGATGGAGTCCTTGTGCATTTTTTCTATCGCCGTGACGGTAAAGTGGCTGACGTCGGGTATCTCCTCGACGTAGGCTTCGGCTTTTTCCACGAGTTCTTTGTGGCACATTTCTTCGGCAGACATGCAGGAGAGGAATTTTGAAAGCTCTTTATTGTCCTTAAAGGTCTTTGCCGCGTCGGCATAAAAATTACCCGCCGCTTCTTCCATGCCTTTGAGCCATTTGATGAGGTCCTTCATTCCCCGATACTCCCTAATATTGATTTTAGTCATAAAATCGGCGCGTGTCAAATTTGTCGGCAGGCTATCTTGCCTAACTCCCTTGACAGTCCCGCGCCCCGCGGCTATACTTCATAAGTAAGCACTTACTTACCAATAGGGTTATGACGATGGCTGTAAAAAAAAGGATAAGCGGGGAGGAGAGGAAAGAGCGGATAGTGGATGCCGCGGAAAATCTTTTCGCCAAGAAAGGCTTTAAGGGAACCACCACCAAAGAGGTGGCCAAGGCCGCCGGCATAAGCGAGGCCGTCATATTCAGGCATTTTGCCGACAAATCCGGCCTCTACGCGGCCATAATAAACCGCTGCTGCAGCGATAAGCACGGAAACCTTAAACTCGAAACCCGGCTCAAGGGTAAAAGCGGCAAAGATGCCTTTATCGCCATAGCCGATTACTTCATGGAGGTTTACGCCGAAGACACGACCTTCGCGCGGTTATTGCTTTTCAGCGCCCTTGAAAAGCACAAGTTCTCGGATATGTTCATAGAGAGCCGCGGGCTCGGAACTCTGGATCTTATCTCCGGCCTTATAAAAGACGGCATAAAGAAGCGCGAGTTAAGGAAGATAGACCCCGAGCTTGCCGCGAGGGCGTTTCTGGGCATGGTGCTCCATTATTGCATGACGCAAGAGATATTCGGCTTCAAGAGGTTCTTTTCAAGACCGCGGAAAAAGGCCGCCGAGGCGTTCGCCGGGATATTTTTCAATGGCATTTCCAAGGAGAAGGCGAGCGGTTCCTCCATTTTTCAAAGGGAGGTCAGGAGGGATTGATGAATTTTAAAGGTGCGGGGTATCCGCGACCCATGCTTCGCATGGGTACTCCGGCATTGGTCGGAGGAGTTTTGGTTTTTTTCTTTATCGTATTTTCCTCCGGGCCGTGTTTTTCGGTCGAGAGTTATGGGCTCGTTCAACTTTGGAAAGAGGCTCTCGTAAGCCATGAACGCATAGGACTGGCCTCCGAATCGGTCGAGCAAGGAAGGCGCGGCGTTAACAAGGCATATTCAAGGGTGCTTCCGAACGTTACCCTCGAAGAGACTTATACGCGCTATACCGAAAGGAAAGAAAGCGGGTCTTTGTCTCTTCAGCCTGATTATAATTCCCGTTTCGAGGCGCGGATTACCCAGCCGATTTATGGCGGCGGAAGGGAATGGAGCCTTCTTCGTCAGGCTAAAAAGGGCGTTATAGCGAGTGAGTTCGGAGTTTTGGACGCGAAGGAGGCCGTGCTCATGGATACGGCTTTCGCTTATTATAACGCCTTAAGAACGAAAAAAGAGCTCGACATAAAGTCCTCAGCCCTTAAAAGGGCTAACGAGCAACTTCGCGTGGCCGCGGCGCAGTTTAAGGTCGGGAGCGCGACCAAGGCCAAGGTTTTCCGGGCTGAGGCGGAGGTCGCGGC
>JBAQMW010000090.1:0-5032 GCA_049303155.1 Thermodesulfobacteriota bacterium
CCTTTTCCCTGCCCTAACCATGCATATACCCGACGGATACCTCGGCCCCAAGACCTGCGCTGTTTTCTACGCGATAATGGCGCCTATCTGGTACGCGGCCCTCAAGAAGACGGAAAAAACCCTCGAAGTATCGCAACTCCCTGTTTTATCCCTTGCCTCGGCCTCGGTCTTCGTCATAATGATGCTGAACTTTCCCGTGCCCGGAGGCTCGACCGGGCACATAGTCGGCGGCGCCATGGTCGCCATACTTCTCGGCCCCTTTGCCGGGCTTTTATCCATGACGCTCGTGCTCTTTTTGCAGGCCGTTCTCTTCGGCGACGGAGGGATTACGGCCTTCGGCGCGAACTCCTTTAACATGGCGTTCCTCATGAGTTTTTCCGGATACCTCGTTTACTCGGCGATTGCGGGTAAAGACGGGGTTCGGAGTTTTCCCGCGGCCTTTATCGCGGCATACGTTGCCGTTCTGCTTGCGGCCTTTGTTACGGCAATCGAGTTAGGGCTACAGCCTGTTTTGGAGATTGACGCCTTGGGAATGCCTCTTTACGCGCCGTATTCATTGAAGGTAACCCTTATCGCCATGATGGTTCCGCACGTTTTATTTTTCGCTCCTATTGAGGGGCTTGCCACAGCCCTTATTGTGGCGTATATTTTAAAGGCCGGGGGCCGCGTCCACGCCAACGCCTTTCCCGCGGCATTAAAGCGCCGCCTCATTATACTTTTAGTCATTCTCGTTGTTATGGTTCCCTTGGGGCTTCTCGCGGCCAAAACTCCGTTTGGCGAATGGAGCGGGGAGGAATTAAAATCCCTCATAGGCTATGTGCCAACCGGATTTTCAAAGCTCGAAAATGTTTGGAAGGCGTTTATTCCGGATTACGGATTTTACGGCATTGGCGAGATTACCGGTTATGTCGTATCCGCGCTTATAGGGAGTTCGATGGTAGTACTCGCGATTTACCTTTGGGGAAGACTATGGAAGAGATGAAACTGCCGGAATGGATGAGCGGAGACAAAGGGGCGAAATATTGCGAAGGCATTGACGTAAGGCGAGGCTTCGTTGAAAAAAACATTTTAGCCATGGCGAAGTTCGCGCGGTGGTTCGTTTCTCGAAGCGGTAATGCGGGGAAAAGAGGGCTTCTTCAATCAATCTCTCCTTCGGGCCGCATCGTCGGCATCGGGGTTTTGATTGTCGCATGCGTCTTTGCGCGAAGCGCCGGAGAGATTATATTCGTCGCGGCCATAAGCCTTATTCTCGCGGTTTCTTCCCGCGTAAGCATGCTTATTCTCTTAAAGAGAATCCTTCCGGCGTTTCTCTTGACGTTAACCGTGTTTTCGCCGGTTTTTTTCGGTTTTTTTTCCGGAGGCGCGGAGATTATCGGGTTCGACGCGTTAACCCTTCGCGTGGGATTGACCTTTGACGGTGTAAGGCTCGGCGCAATACTCGTCTTAAGGGTTACTGTCATGACCTCTTTCATGGCGATATTATTCTTGAGCACGGCCGAGTCCGACATGTTTAAGGGTCTATCGAGTCTTCCCGTGCCCCGGTTTTTCACGACCGCGCTTTTCATGACGTTTCGGTATCTCTTCGTGCTTTTAAAGATAATCGAGGACGAGTTTCTTTCGAGAAAATCGAGGGTGATAAACCCCGGCAAGTTAAAAGACGGCCAAGGCTGGTTCGCCTTCAGCGCCGGGTTTATGTTCGAGAGGGCGTTTCGTTTTTCGGAAGATTTGACGGCGGCCATGGTGTCGAGGGGCTTTACCGGAAGGCTCAAGGCGCCGAAGGCCGCTCCCTTCGCTACGGCTGATTACGCGTGGATAGGTTTTTCGTTTTTCGTGTTTTTTATCACAATAGGAGTATAGGCCATGGCCGAAGAGGTATATTCGCTTAAGGGCGTTTCATACGGTTACAACGGTGATTCCACCGCGCTTTCCGGCATAAATCTCTCCATCCGAAGCGGAGAGACCGTATCCATACTCGGCGCCAACGGAAGCGGCAAATCCACGCTCCTGAAGATTCTGGACGGGCTTATCCAGCCTACCAAAGGCATCGTTAGTTTTCACGGCAGGGTTTTGAAGCAGGGCGAAAACAGAGCCGACTTCAGGGAGCGAGTGGGCTTCGTGTTTCACGAGCCGGATGTGCAGCTTTTTTGCGCCACGGTATTCGACGAACTCATGTTCGGCCCTCTTCAGCTGGATATTCCGGAAGGCGAGGCGAAAAAAAGGGCGGAGGACGTGATGCTCATGCTCGGCATAACAGGTCTTCGGGACAGGCCGCCGTATTCCTTAAGCAGCGGCGAGAAGAAAAAGGTCGCGATAGCGTCCGTGCTTTCAGTCAACCCGGACGTGCTTTTGCTGGACGAGCCGACGAACGGGCTCGATCCGAGAACTCAGGTCTGGCTCATGGAACTCATCGGGGGGCTGAAAAAGCGAGGCAAGACCTGCGTCATAGCGACTCACGACTTAAGCCTCGCGGAAGACGTCTCGGACAGGGCGGTTATTTTGGGCGAGAATCATTCCGTCATGGCTGACGCCGCTACGAACAAGGCGCTTGGCGACAAGGACCTTCTTTTAAAGGCTAACCTCATACACGAGCATTGGCATAGGCACGGCGACAAATTCCACGTCCACAGCCACGGCCCTTACTCTACCCACGACGAACACAACAAGGGGTGACCCCTTGACCCTAAATGTTTTAATGTGTGTTGTGGGTGTGCATACTCCCAAGGTCTATTGATTCATTGTGCCGTCCGCAGGACAAGGAGGAATCCATGCTTATCGAAAATATAACCATGAGACAATTCAAGGACGGGCTTAAAAAAACCAAAACGGTCATCGTGCCTTTTGGCACGGTCGAGGCACACGGGACTCATCTGCCTCTTTCCACCGACACCATCATAATATGGGAGGCCGTGAAAAAAGCGGCGGAAAAGGTAAACGTCTTTATCGCGCCCCCGATATATTACGGGGTTTGCACCTCGACCTCCGATCATCCCGGCACAATCGGCATAACGCCGGGAACGGTAAGGAACATCACAACGGACATAGTCAGGGATTTAAGAAAAAAAGGGCTGAGGAGATTTATCCTTATATCGGGGCACGGCGGCTCCATACACGTATCAGCCATGAAGGAGGCGGCGGAGGCATTGACAACGGAGTTTCGGGATATAACCATTGCCGCGTGTTCGGTTTACGAGATTTTACCCAAAGAGGCGCGCCATATCGCGGAGACAGAGGGGGATTCGCACGCAGGCGAACTTGAGACCTCTTTGGTTCTTTATCTTTCGAAAGGGCTTGTCAAGGGCAGGGCTAAAAAGGAATTTCCGAAGTTCGTGAAGCCGATTATCGCGAGGGATAAAATAAAATACTGGCCCGGGGCTGTTTGGGGAGACCCTTCAAAGGCTTCGGTTGATAAGGGTAAAAGGTTTTTCGATATAATGGTCAAGAGCATAGTCGAGTTAGCGGATAAGATAGGGAGGTTTTAGCATGTTGCCGAAAAGTGCAGTCATTGCGAGCGAAGCGAAGCAATCTCGTTTCTTGAGATTGCTTCGGGATAAAGCCCCTCGCAATGACAGAATGATTTGTCATTCCCGCGGTCTCGGGGTACCCATGCAAAAGCATGGGTCGCGGGAATCCAGAGTCTTTGTATTTAATGTAGGGCAGGGCTTTAGCCCTGCTGTAAAGACGCAGACCTGAAGGTCTGCCCTACAGAAGACTTAAAGACGCAGGCTCTGGAGTCTTTTTTTAAGTTGAGCGGGAATCCGGACAAAAATAAATCTATCCCCTTTTTACTCCGCCGCCTTTTTGAGGTAAAACGTAAGAAGCCCTTTTTCCATGTGAGTAAACCTTACGCCCATGCCTGTTTTTACTACCCTCGCGAGTCCGCCGGGCGCGACCTTTGCCCATTGCACCACTCCGACGGCGCGGTAGGCGGTCTTTTCGTCCAGTTCGAAGTTCAGGTGAAGTTTCGTTCCCGGCTTGAAGACCTTATTGGTCCTTATGCACACGCCCGTGTCAGAGAGGTCCACGACGAAAGAGGTGTGCTCGGGCGGATGGGTGGGGCCGTATTTCACGATGCTCCTGAATCCCACCCTCTTGCTTATCCTTTTTTCGCTTCCGGCCATATTATCGATTATAACAGGCAAATCCAAGGAAATCACGCGAATTACGCGGTAAAAATACCAATTGAATTCAATTGACATCTTGGCCTGATAGTGGGAAAGTAAATATGGAGTATTAGAAACAAAAAAGATAAACCATTCGAAAAGAGCAACCCTGACCGATAAGGCGGGGGCGCAGAGCCATTGACCCGGCTGTTCCTTATATCTTTTCTCACTTTGTATTTTTTCTCCTCTCCCCATTGGGGAGAGGGTAGGGTGAGGGGGATAAGGAGCGGTGGGTTTGAAGGGCCGCCGAAGTGGTATGGATTAAGGCAGTCGTACGCGCATAGCGCGGAAGCGTTCAAGCCTTGGCCCATCCTCGTGTTCGGCGAGGATGGGCTTTTTTAATTGCACCTTGAAAGGCTTGAATGGCATCCATGACGAGACGTTTTCATAAGTTTCTTTCTTCAATCCGATTAATCTTTAAAAAGATTACCCCCTTTTCCAAAGGGCGGGGTACCCATCCGGAGGATGGGTCGGGGGGGATTAAGAAACGCGGCCCGTTCAAAAATAGCGGCGCGGCCTACGCCGCTCCTACGGCAAGAGCGGGAATGTTCATCGCGGCCGGACTCGCGGCTGTATGCCTGCTTTTTCACGCTACGTCGGCTCACTCATATGGTTTAACGCAATGCGCCGGAGAGCGATTCGGCTCCGATCTTGTCTGCACCGCAGCCGACGTTTCTATCACAGGCATAGCAGTCGCCCCGGGCGGCCCCACAGCCTGCGTCGGCGGCAGCACTATCAATATTGACCTCGACGTTACGGTCAACTTTGCCGTGCCTAACCGGTGGGACGTAGGCATTTTTCTCGTAAACGACGGCAAAGATCCGGAACTGCTCCCGATAAACGGCGGGTCTAACAGTTGCACGGTTGCAGTC
>JBAQMW010000091.1:0-2195 GCA_049303155.1 Thermodesulfobacteriota bacterium
ATCCACGGCGTTGGCCTTAACGGCTTGAAGGAGCCTGATGACGTCATTGACGCCAAAAATTCCGGCACTACCACGCGGCTTCTAATGGGGCTTCTTTCAGGGCAGCCCTTTTACTCTGTCATAACAGGCGACGATTCTTTGAGAAGGCGTCCCATGAAAAGGGTCGCCGAGCCTCTAAGAACGATGGGCGCTCACATTGACGCAAGGGCCGGGGGAGAGTATCTGCCGGTCTCGATAAAAGGAGGGAATCTTAAAGGCATAACATATAAAACCCCTGTCGCGAGCGCGCAACTCAAGTCCGCGCTTTTGCTCGCAGGTCTTTATGCCGAAGGCGAAACAATCGTAGAGGAGCCTGAAAAGAGCAGAGACCACACTGAGAGGATGCTTAAGCATTTCGGCGCTGACATCGAAACAAAGGGCAATACAGTAAGAATAAAAAAGACAAAAGCCCTTAAAGGCTCTTATATAAAAGTTCCGGGAGACATTTCATCGGCCGCTTTTTTCATGGTCGCCTCCGCCATAACCCAAGGCTCGGAACTTACCATAAGAGGCGTTGGCATAAATCCCACAAGATGCGGTATAATAAATATATTAGAGAAAATGGGCGCATCAATCGAGGTCGTGAATAATGACGGAAAAGAAGAGCCTTCTGCTGATATAATCGTAAAAACTGCTAAACTTAAGGGAGTCAATATAGGGGCAAAAGAACTCCTTCCCGCGATAGACGAGTTTCCGATAATTTGCGTGGCCGCGGCGTTCGCCGACGGAATAACGGAGATAAGCGGCGCGGCTGAGTTAAGGGTAAAGGAAAGCGACAGGATAAAGGTCATGGCTGAATCTCTCGGAGCCATAGGAATAAAAACAGAAGAAAAAAAAGACGGCTTGATAATCCACGGCGTCGGCAGGGATAAGACAATAAAAGGCGGAGCCATAGATAGCAGGGGCGACCACAGGATAGCAATGGCTCTTGCCGTAGCCGCTCTTAAAACCGATGACGGCGTTACAATACAAGGGAGCGAGTGCGTTGACGTATCTTTCCCCGGATTTTTCGAGCTTTTGACCGGCGTAGCAGTAAGATGAAAAAACGCGGCCCCGTGATAGCCATAGACGGACCTTCGGGGGTCGGAAAGAGCGTCATAAGCAAGTTTGTCGCCAAAGAATTGAATCTGACCTATGTGGACACCGGAGCAATGTATCGGGCCTTCGCCCTTGTTGCTTTTGACGCGGGAATAAATCTCGAAGACGAGTCCGGCCTCAAGGAGTTTTCAAAGACAGTTTCGATAATTTTCAAAGACAACGGAACCAGAGTTTTCCTTAACGGAAAAGATTATTCAATTGAGATAAGAAGCCAGCGAGCAGGAGAACTCGCCTCAATCGTTTCGACGAAAAAAGCAGTAAGAGAGTTTTTGGTAAACGAGCAGAAAAAACTCGCGCAGGACGGCTTTTGCGTCATGGAAGGACGCGATATAGGCACTGTCGTTTGCCCGGACGCTGATGTAAAGATATTTTTAGACGCCGAGGGCGAGGCAAGGGCAACAAGAAGGCACGTTCAGCTTAAGCAAGCAGGCAAATCCTCCCACAGCCTCGATGAGATAGGAAAAGAGATTTCAGAGAGGGACAGGAGAGATACTTCGAGGGCCGAGTCGCCGTTAAAAAAGGCGGATGACGCCATACTCATAGACACGACAAGCCTTACGCTCGAAGAGGTATTGGCGATGGTTTTAAAAGAAGTGAAAGAGAGGATAATCCTTGGAGATATTCATCGCTAAATCAGCCGGGTTTTGCTTCGGCGTAAAGAGGGCTCTCAACATAGCGACCGACTGCGCCGAGAACGAGGACGGCAAAATCCACACGCTCGGCCCGATTATTCATAATCCTCAGGTCGTGCAAAAACTCGAAGAGACCTCCAACATACATCCCAAGAAGACCGTTGACGAGATGGACGGCGGCACGATAATCATAAGGTCTCACGGCGTCAAGCTCGGCGACATGGACAGGGCGCATGAAAAGGGGCTTAAAGTGGTTGACGCGACTTGCCCGTTCGTGAAAAAGACGCAGGAACTCGTGTCCGAACTTTCGAACGAGGGCTATACCGTCGTGGTCGTGGGAGACAAGGAACACCCGGAGGTGCAGGGCATAGTAAGCTACGGTTCGGAGGGGATTATAGTCGCGACGACGGTCGAGGAACTCAAGGA
>JBAQMW010000092.1:0-5491 GCA_049303155.1 Thermodesulfobacteriota bacterium
TTCGAAGGTTTTCACGTAGTCGGTCATTGATTTGCTCCTTATAGAAGGTTTTGTTTTTCGTAGCTCAGGGCTTTAGCCCTGACATAAAATTCTCTTTTGTATCAGCCCTAAAGGGCCTGCCCCCGCAGGCCGGGGTACCCATGCGGAGCATGGGTCGCGGGGGGCTGATATACATGTCTATTTTCCAGATAGTTCCCTTTTAAGCGCGGAAAGTTTCCTCAGGTGTGTCTTTTCTTCCTCTATTATCAGCTCTATTATCTTGCCTTCTTTCTCCCTCACGGTCTTCGCGATTTCGTAGTAGAAAAGGAGAGAGTCCTTTTCCCTTTCTATGGCGAAGTCGAGGAGCGCGTTTTCTCCCTTGAGTTCTTTAGCGAATTTCCTTCCTTCCGAGGGATTAGTGAAAACCTCGGAATCGGCGAGGGCCTTTATATAGAGCGAGGCGTCTTCGGTAAAGGGGTCGTAAGAGAGCGGGGCCTTTTCAACGGAGGCCTTTAATTCCGCAAAGTATTTTTTGTGTTTGAACTCTTCTTGCGCGAGAGAGTTAAGGAGTTCCCGCATGTTGTCATTTTTCGACATCCTTGCGGCGTCGCTGTAGAACCTCTCTCCGTTTTCTTCAATCCTTATGGCCATGTCGAGAACCTCTTCGGCCGTAAAACGTATCGGGTCCATTAAATCCTCCTGATAGTTTCTTTTTCTCGTCCGGCCCTTTGACTCTTCGATAAACTCAGGGCAGGCTTAGCTCAGGACAGGATTATAGCAGAATAATCCCTGAATTTAAAGTTTCTCTACCGAAGCGAATAAAGCAAGACAACGCTCGCGGCGTAGACTGTAAGGAGCGCTATCGCGTCCCACCCGAGCCTCAAGAAAGTCCTGCGCTTTGTTCCGCAGGCGAGAGCCGCTATCGAGACTGCGGTCATTATAATCGCCACGAAGCCGGTTATCGCGTGGTTTATCGAGACGTCGTTTAAAAGCGGACCTTTCGTATAGAAAACGTCGTCTATTGCAATGATGAGTATGTCGAACATGTTGCTTCCGAAGATATTGCCTATGAGCATGTCTATCGCGCCCATGCGCAAGGCTCCTATCGAGACTGCCAATTCGGGGAAAGACGTCGCGAGGCCGACGAAAAACGTGCCTACGAAACTTCTTCCAAGTCCTGTTTCTTCGGCCAGTTTGTCGGCTATGAACGGAAGAAGCGTCGCCGCGACGACAATAACCGCGGCGTTAAAAGAGAATTTTAAGACCGCTTTTTTAAGCGTAACGTCCGCGTATCGCTCAGGCGTTGCTACGAAGTTCTTTTTTTCGTAGGAATAAACGCTTCTGATGCCGAGCAGGTAGACAACGGCTATGAGTGGCGTGTAGAGGCCTATGCCTCCGAAGGAAGGCATGGCTTTTCCGGCGAGTATCGAACCTGATACTATTCCTATTAGTATTATCCCGTAGGAGGCCGAGATGACGTGTCCGCCTCCTGCAAGAGAGAATATCGGGTGGTTTTTGCGGTAAAATAAATCCAGAACTGCGATAATCAAGATATTGGAAATGAGGCTTCCCATTATGTCGCCTAACGCTATGTCCGGCACGTTCGCTACGGTAACCGAGCTGATGCCGTTTATGAGTTCGGGAAGAGACGTGATGGTCGCCATGAGCACGAGGCCTATCCACGCCCGTCCGAGTCCTGTCTTTTCCGCTATGACGTCCCCGTATTTCGAGAGGAGCATGCCGCAGTAAAATATCGCCGCGGCGCAGGCGAGAAACTTCAGAAACGAAATCAACATGACATCTCTCAGGCTCTCCCGTCTTATTCCGCCGGCTATTCCGTTATCTGGGCTTTTTGAAGTTTCCCTGAAAAATCTCTGTATATGACCTTCCATTTGGTGAACATGTCGAGGCTACCGCCTCTTCCCCCGGCCTCTCTGTGTCCGAGGCCGCTTTTTTTCGTTCCTCCGAAAGGCAGTTGTATCTCGGCTCCGATTGTCGGGGCGTTTATATAGACTATCCCTGTGTCAATGTCCCTTTCGGCAATTGCCGAGTTGTTCACGTCCTGAGTGTAGATTGAGGCGGAAAGCCCGTAATCCGAACTGTTTACGATAGTTATCGCGTCTTCGAGGCTTTTAGCCTTTATGATTGATACGACAGGGCCGAATATCTCTTCTTTGGCTATGCGCATATCAGGGGTAACGTCTGCGAAAATCGTGGGCTCGAAAAACCAGCCGTTTTTGCAATCGCCCTTTTTGTAAGGGCATCCGCCGAGGACGAGTTTCGCTCCCTCGTCTTTTCCGATTTTTACGTAGTCGAAAACCTTCTTTAATTGGCTCTCGTTTATGAGAGGCCCGACGTCCGTGGTTTTTTTAAGCCCGTCGCCGAGTTTTAATTTTTTTGTCCTTTCAACGAACATGTCAATGAACTTAGCGTAGATATTTTCGTGCACGATGAGGCGGCTCGTTGCGGTGCATCTCTGACCGGCGGTGCCGAAGGCTCCCCAGAGAGCGCCTTCTATCGCGAGGTCGGGTTTTGCGTCGTCCATCACTATTATCGCGTTCTTGCCGCCCATCTCGCACGATATTTCCTTATTCAAGGCCGAGCACGTCTTCGCCAGTTTTTCTCCAACCGCGGTCGAGCCTGTAAAAGACACTCCGTCTATGCCCGGATGCGCGGCTAAATATTCGCCGATGTCTTCGCCTGTTCCGTGGACGAGGTTCACCACGCCTTTCGGAACTCCCGCCTCCGCGAGGATCTCAACGAGTTTCGTCGCCGAGACCGGCGTGTGGCTCGAAGGCTTGAATACGACCGTGTTGCCGCTTATTATGGCAGGGAATATCTTCCACGCCGGGATTGCAATAGGAAAGTTCCACGGAGTTATGAGGGCGAAAACGCCTATGGGGACGCGAAGCGATTTACAGTCCTTGTTTCGCAGTTCCGAAGGCACGGTCTCCCCGGAAAGGCGGCGTCCTTCTCCGGCCATGTAGTAGGCCATGTCAATTGCCTCTTGAACGTCTCCCATGCCTTCTTTCAAGACCTTTCCCATCTCGGCTGTTACGAGGCGGCCGAGAGAGTCTTTGTTTTTAAGGAGAAGTTCGGCGGCCTTGAATATTATCTCGCCCCTTTTAGGGGCAGGGGTTTCCCGCCATGACGTAAAGGCCGCTTTCGCGGCCTCAACAGCCGCGTCTATGTCGGTTTTCCCGGAGGCAGGCACGTCTCCGACGACCTCGTTTATATTAGCCGGGTTTACGCTTTCGATGGTTTTTTTGCTCGAAGAGTCGAGCCATTTTCCGTTTATGAGGTTTTTGAAATGCCCGGCCATGCGCGCCTCCGCCTTCCTGTCATTCCCGCCCGCCGCAGGCGAGGTCTCGCCCCGATGTTACATCGGGGCGGACAATCTCTTGAGCGGGGATCCGGTGTCTTTAGTTTTATTGGTTTGAGTATAGCAGAGCGTAGAGGGGCGGACAAGAGGCAGGGGATTTTAACGCTTGACTGGATAATTCATTGTTCCTATAATGTTTCACGTCGGCGGGCGTAGTTCAATGGTAGAATGAAAGCTTCCCAAGCTTTAGACGAGGGTTCGATTCCCTTCGCCCGCTCCATTTATCAATCATTCAAAGCCCCAATTTGGCAAGGCGCGACCTTATGGCCCCGCTTGTTCTGTCGAATGTTTTTGCGAGGTCTGCGACAGATAAACCTTCTCTAAAGAGTTCCCGCAATTTCTCATCTTGCTCTTTGTCCCACGGCCGGTAAGCGTTTGATTGTTTTTTCCTTATTTCTTCAAAACCGGACGGCGCGCCTGTGTCCGACCCGCTCTCCGAGCGGGTACCCCGTTGCGGCGCGGGAATCTCTTGAGCGAATTGTTCGTTCATGAGCAGCCGGGCTATTCGCAGGTCGTCGTATGAATACGCGTTGCCGAGTTTTTCGAAAACCGGCGAGAGTTTGTCTGTGTTAAGTTTTCGAAATGCGCCGTGGATGTCATTTATAGCCTGTTCGCGCCCGCGCGCGAGATGAATGATATCCTGCGCCGGGAGTTTGCCGAGCAGCCGAAGAGATTCCAGATGTTTCAGGATTGTTCCTTCGGTGCGTCCGCGCATATCGGCGACATCTTTTATTGTTTTTCCCGATTGAATAAGCGAAAGCGTATCGAGCCAACGCCGCTCGCCTCGATTGTCTTCATGTGCGCCGGAGTACCCAAGCGAAGCATGGGTCGTGCCGCGGGACGTCTTCGGAACGGCTGTTCCTCCGCACGCTTGAATGAACTGTTTATGCTTTGCGGCGAGTTCGTTCTCCGGCGTTTTGCTTAACGTATCCGTTGCGAGTTCCGATTGTGCGCGGAACGCCGCGTCCTGCGTCAACACCTCCGGGTGCACCTGAAACGCGCGTTTATTCCAGCCGAGCAGATGCAGGCCCGAAAGACGCCTTACGCGCGAGAGAGCGACGTAACCCTGCCCGAACTCGAAAACAGCGCTTAGATCCATTATTGCTTCGTCCAAACTCATTCCTTGACTCTTGTGTATCGTGATTGCCCATGCAAGACGAAGCGGCAGTTGCGTAATTCGCGCGAGAGTTTTGCCGTTTTCTTCAATGCCCCAGTCCATGGGCTCGACTTTAATTCGTTTTCCGTTGCGCGTTTTTACCAACGGATAACCGCTCGGCTCGTCAAATCCATCGACCACGCCGAGCGTGCCGTTTACGAAGCCCTCTTTCGGATTATTCTTCGTGAACATCACCGCGGCCCCGGCTTTAAGATAAAGCGTGTCCGGCGAAAGGCAGCCTTTCTTGAGCGCGGAGGCGAGGGCGTCCGGCCCTTTCGAGGTCATGGCGAACATGCGCGGCTCGCCCGGAAGTTTGGCGAGTATCTCGTCGTTCAGGCGGTCCACGTCCGCGTTATGAGAAAAGAGTTTCGGCGCGCCGGGCGCGCCGTGGCGGTCGGTCTTTCTGGTTTCAATGCGGCGCAAGTGACTGCCGTCGAAGGCGTTCCGCCGTATCGCCGAGAGCAGGAGAAGAAAATCATCGTCATCTTGCCGGTACTGTTCCGTAAGATAGCAAACAACCGGATTTGCCATTTTCCACACCGGAGAATCATAGGCGAAACGGGCCGGCGCTTTTTCGATTAACGTGGTTTGCGCATTATCTTTCGTTTCCTTTTTTACAACCGGCGGCAATTGAAAGAAATCGCCGACCAAGACGGCCTGAATGCCGCCGAACGGCTCCGCGCTCCGCTTGACTTCGCGGCAAACCGCGTCAACCATGGACAGAGCCTCCGGAGGGAGCATGGATACTTCGTCTATGACGAGAACCTTTGCGCGCAGGATGCGCTTTGCGACATATTGGCTTG
This sequence comes from Thermodesulfobacteriota bacterium, assembly GCA_049303155.1. GTDB lineage: Bacteria > Desulfobacterota > GWC2-55-46 > GWC2-55-46 > DRQE01 > JBBTLC01. The sequence continues at coordinate 5,321 of JBAQMW010000092.1, forward strand.
AGATAATCTTATGAAGGCTGTTTTTATCCAGTTTGGTTTTGATTCCTATGCCGCTCCATGAGTGAATCGTTACTCCGCCTATGTGCGTCGCGGCGATGCCGGTCGAGGCGGTGACGGCCGGTTCGATACCCCGTCCGCGCAGATACGCCGCATACTCGTTTACGGTATGAG
>JBAQMW010000093.1:0-4780 GCA_049303155.1 Thermodesulfobacteriota bacterium
GGGTATCTTCCGGTAAAACACGCGTCGCAGAAACTTCCCCCAGCCTCTTTCACGGCGCTGTACAAACCCTCGACGCTTAAATAGCCGAGCGTGTCGGCCGTAACGAACTTGGTTATCTCTTCGACGCTATGGTTGGCGGCTATGAGTTCGTCCTTGTTGGGTGTGTCTATGCCGTAGAAACAAGGCAACACGGTCGGCGGGGAACTTATTCGGAGATGCACTTCCTTGGCTCCGGCTTGGCGTATCATGCGCATAATCTTACGGCTCGTGGTGCCGCGAACTATGGAATCGTCCACCACTATGACCCTTTTCCCCTTGAGTATGTCTCTCGATGCGTTCAATTTTATCTTGACCCCGAAGTGCCTTATGCTGTCCTTCGGCTCTATGAAAGTCCTTCCTACGTAATGGTTCCTCACGAGCCCGAACTCGAACGGTATGCCGGACTCTTCCGCGTAACCAATAGCGGCCGGAACGCCGGAATCCGGCACGGGGATTACTATATCGGCAGGAACGGGATGTTCCTTTGCGAGTTGTCTGCCGAGTTTCTTCCTAACCTTATAGACGTTCGCGCCGAAGATGAAACTGTCGGGCCGCGCGAAGTAGATGAATTCGAATATGCACGGGGTGTATGCCGCCTCCTTAAATGGCTTGTGCGAGGTAATCCCCTTTTCGGTTATCTCCACTATCTCGCCCGGCTCTATCTCCCTTATGAACTCGGCCTCTATAAGATCGAAGGCGCAGGTCTCGGACGCGACTACATACCCGTCCCTTAAGCGCCCCAATGCGAGCGGCCTGAATCCGTGCGGGTCTCTCGCGGCTATGAGGCGGTTTTCCTTCAATATGACGAGCGAATAGGAGCCTCTTACCCTGCCGAGCGCGTGGGTGAGCCTGTCTATCAAAGAATTCTCCTTTGACGACGCTATCATGTGGACTATGACCTCGGTATCCATGCTCGATTGGAATATCGAGCCGTAAGCCTCAAGCTCGTCCCTGAGGACATTGGCGTTCACGAGGTTGCCGTTATGGGCTATGGCTATGGGGCCTCTCGAATAATCCACTACGAAAGGCTGCGCGTTTTTTATGTGGGAGCCGCCGGTGGTGGAATACCTGACGTGCCCGATGGCGTGCTTTCCGGGAAGCGTTGCGAGGACGTCTTTGTTGAATATGTCGGCAACGAGGCCCATGGCCTTGTGGGAATGCAGCATCGCCAAATCCGACGACGCTATGCCGGCGCTCTCCTGCCCCCTGTGCTGAAGCGCGTAAAGGCAGAGGTAGGCCATGTTTGAGGCCTCGGGAAGGTTATATATTCCTACTACGCCGCATTCATCGTTATATTTGTCGAACATCTGTTAACCCGCCATCGTGTCTTAGGGCTAAAGCCCTGCAGCTCAGCCCTTTAGAGCTGATGTTTTGACGTAACTCAACCCTTTAGGGTTGATGTCTCAAGGCTAAAGCCTTGAGTTACAATCAGGGCTAAAGCCCTGAGCTACCGACATACCTCTTGAAAGAGCCTTTCCACGCGTCAAATATTTTTTCGATAGGCGTCTCGATAAAGCCGTTTATCTTTAAGACCCTTCCGCCGGTCTTGCCTATGACCTCAAACGGCGCGCCGTGCTTCAAGCAAATCCGCTCGACTTCTTTAAGGTCTTTCGCGCCGAAACTTATTATAACCCTCGACTGGCTCTCGCCAAAAAGAAGGCTGTCAGGCCTTAAGCCGCCCTTTATCTCTATAACCGCGCCGATAAGCCCGTTTGGCGAAAAACACGCCTCCGCGAGAGCGATTGCCAGCCCTCCCTCGGATAAATCATGCGCGGATTTTAGTATACCACTCCGCACGGCCTCTCTACAAGCGTCATGCGCCTTTTTTTCGATGTCCATGTCAATCGAGGGAGGCATTCCCCTGTCCATGTTGTGAACGATTTTCAGATACTCGCTTCCGCCGAGTTCGTCTTTGGTTATTCCAACGAGCGCAATAATATCGCCTTCGTCCTTGAAGTGCTGGGTGGCTCGTCGCGTCACGTCGTCCAAAAGCCCCACCATGCCGATTGTCGGGGTCGGATACACGGAGGTTCCTGAGGTTTCATTATAAAAACTCACGTTTCCGCTTATGACCGGAATGCCGAGTTTGAGGCACGCCTCGCGTATTCCCTTAATAACGTTTTCGAACTGCCACATGACCTCAGGCCGCTCCGGGCTTCCGAAATTCAGGCAATCGGTTAAGGCAAGGGGGGTCGCGCCAGTCACGCTAATGTTCCGCGCCGCCTCCGCGACGGCTATCATGCCTCCGGTAAAAGGGTCGAGGTAGCAATAGCGGGAGTTGCAATCAACAGTCATGGCCAATCCCTTTTTGGTTCCCTTTATCCTTATGACAGCGCTGTCGGAACCCGGCAAGATAACCGTATCTGTCCTTACCATGTGGTCGTATTGACGGTATATCCATTCCTTATCCGCGATATTAAGGGACGAGAGGAGTTTCAAAAGCACATCGTTTAAATCCTTGGGAATAAGGATTTTATCCAAGTCGAGAGTCGTTATTTCGTCCTGACAGGAAGGTCTCTTGGAAGGTCTTTTGTAAACCGGGGCCTCGTCAGTCAAAGCATCTATCGGAAGTTCGGCCACAAGAACTCCCGCGTCAAGCAGGGTTATTTTTTTGGTGTCCGTAACTTTTCCTATTACGCAGGCCTCCAAATCCCACTTCCCGAATATCTCTTTTATCGCGGCCTCAGAGCCGGACCTCGCGACAAGAAGCATCCTTTCCTGAGATTCGGAAAGCATGACCTCGTAGGCCGTCATGCCGCTTTCGCGCCTCGGAACGAGGCTTACGTCGAGTTCTATTCCTGTGCCCGCCCTGCCGCCCATCTCGATACTCGAAGACGTCAGACCTGCCGCTCCCATGTCCTGTATGCCGACCACGTGGTCTGTCTTAAATACTTCGAGGCACGCCTCAAGAAGAAGTTTTTCGGTAAAAGGGTCTCCGACCTGAACCGTGGGACGCCTTTCCTCGCCTCCCTCGCCGAACACGTCGCTAGCCATGGTCGCGCCGTGTATGCCGTCCCTGCCTGTGCGCGAGCCGACATACATGACAGGGTTTCCGACGCCGGAGGCGTTGCCCTTGAAGATTTTATCCTTCTTGGCTATGCCGACTGTCATGGCGTTGACAAGGCAGTTGCCGTTATAAGACTCGTGAAAATACGCCTCTCCTCCTACGGTCGGAACTCCCATGCAGTTTCCGTAACCCGCTATTCCGGCCACAACGCCTTGGAGCAAATACTTTGTTTTTTGGTTTTCCGGCGCGCCGAACCTAAGAGAGTTAAGAAGCGCGACAGGCCTCGCGCCCATTGTGAAGACGTCCCTTAATATGCCCCCGACGCCGGTTGCCGCGCCCTGATAAGGCTCTATAAAAGACGGATGGTTATGGCTCTCTATTTTGAATATCGCGGCAAGGCCGTCTCCTATGTCAACGGCTCCGGCGTTCTCGCCCGGGCCTTGAAGCACGGCCGGCCCCTTTGTCGGAAGATTCCTCAAGTGCATTCTCGAGGACTTATACGAGCAGTGCTCGCTCCACATGACAGAGAAGATGCCGAGTTCGAGGAGATTCGGCTCCCTACCGAGGATAGAGAGTATCTTTAGATACTCTTCTTCGGAGAGGCCGTGCTCTTCTATGATGTCTTTAGTTATCTTCATGCGATTTATTCGGAAAAATACTTATAACTTAAAGAAAAAAAAATGACAAGCAAAAAGGTCTTGCCTGTCTAACAAAAACTCGATTCCCGAAGCAACGTTACCTCCGCGCCTTTTCCCCTATTATCTCCCTCGCTTTTTCGAGTATCTCCCGCTCGTCCTTATAAGCGATTACCTCTATCGCTTCCTCAATCGGAAACCATCTGCAATCAATAACCTCTTTATCGTGGTTTACGACGTCGCCTCCCAAATACTCCATGAGAAAAAAATACACAATCTTAAAGAATCTCTTCGTGCCCTCGGCGTCCTTTTGCGAATAGAAATAATGTATGTCATTTAGCTTCCCTATTATCCTGCCGTCGAGTCCGGTCTCTTCCCTGACCTCTCTGTGCGCGGTTCTGGCGAGGTTTTCGCCTTGTTCTTTAAGCCCCTTCGGGAGGCTCCAGACTTTTCCCTTCGAACTCTCGACCTCGATTAAGGCGACCTCGATTCCGCCGTCAGTCCTTCGGAACACCACCCCTCCCGAGGAAATTTGACGCTCGGTTTTAATAGGCTTTGTTTTTACCTTCGCCTTCATTCAATTATCCCAGTCAGCCTCCAAAGCCCCTCCTTTTTGGCGATACGAACAGCCTCCTCGACCTCTTCTTCGGTCACGCGCCTGTCGAGAGGAGGATGTTTTGACGCCATGTAGCACGGCCTGTACTGACCCATTATATTCACGTAGGTATCCTTTGAAATCTCTTTGGCTATAAACCTCATGACCTCCCTTGTGCGGGCAACTCCGCAGGGAAGCACGAGATGCCTTATCATAAGCCCTCTCTCGGCAATGCCGTTTTTATCCAAAACGAGGTCTCCTACCTGACGATGCATCTCTTTTATTGACTCCTTCGCGCGCTCCACGTAGTCCTTTGCGCCGGAATATTTCAGGGCTGTCCCGTTGTCGCCGTATTTAAAATCAGGCATGTAGATGTCGAATATGCCGTCGAGGAGTTTTATGGTCTCTATTGACTCGTAACCGCCGCAGTTATAAACGAGCGGCACGCTCAAGCCGTTTTCTATTGCCTTTGGAAGGCTCTCGACTATCTGGGCTGTCTGATGC
>JBAQMW010000094.1:0-1637 GCA_049303155.1 Thermodesulfobacteriota bacterium
GTACCGGCCGGCAAAGTTCATGTTGAATGTTGTGAAGGCTATTATGGCGATAAAGAAAAATTTTTTCATATTATTTCCATTATATAGAAGCCGGCGGCGCAGTCAATATTTTTCAAGACATATCAGGAGCTTACGGCTCCTGAATGCTTTTGGGAATGATAAATGTCATTTTATGGAGCGCATCAATCGAGGCATTGAAAGTTATTGACAATTGTAGTTGAATTTTTGTATAATTTTAAATTCTGCGGCAGGGTTCCTGCGACCTTGACGAGAAGACCTATGCGTTATGAAGATAAAAATAGACGATATTCCCGATGACGGGCTAAGCGTTAATATCGCCGAGGACGCGTTGGTAATCGAAAAAGCGGCGGGGTACTCGCCCGAAGGGCGGGTCGGAGCCGATTTTTCAATAAAATCTCCGGTCAAGGCGCGGCTGAGTTTTTACCGTTCCGGCGAGCTTATAGACATAGAAGGGGACATGGACGCCACAATCGTCATGACGTGTTCGATGTGCGTCAAGGACTTCGACCTGTCCGTTTCGGAGCATTTCACTAATCGGATTATACTCGGCTCGGAAACGTCCAAAGAAAAGGAACTCTCCAAGTCCGACATGGAGGTCGAGTACTTTTCAGGCGACACGCTCGACACCTCGGCCATACTTTTGGAGAGGATAGCGCTCGACATACCGATAAAGCCGGTTTGTTCGGAAGACTGCAAAGGGTTTTGCGCCTCGTGCGGGAAAAACCTTAACCAAGGACCCTGCGGATGCGAAAAGAAAGAGCGGCTTGATTCAAAGTTTGCAAAATTGAAGGGATTTAAGGTAAAATAACCGGCACACTAAAATGGCGGGCACAGCCCACCCTGCGGGTTCAGGTTTATAACCTGAACCAAATATTTCGCATAGAGCAATCACGAACTTATAAGAGCAGGTTGCAAACCTGCTCCCGCAAAGGTAAAATAACGGTTGCTACAATGGTGGGCATAGCCCACCCTACAATGGCGGCACAGCCCGCCCTATAAAGAGAGGTGTAAATATATGCCAAATCCGAAGAAACGCCACAGCCGTTGCAAGAGAATGCAGCGCAGGAGCCACGACGCCTTGAGCGCCCCGGCAATTTCGCTTTGCCCGCATTGCGGCGAGCCGAAACGCCCGCATTTCGTATGCCAAAAGTGCGGCACGTATAAAGGCAGAGAGATCGTCAAAACGAAAGAGACCGTTTAACGGCGGAAGTTCCCTTTCTCTCTATCTATCAGTCATTGCGAGGGTCAGTGAAGCAATCTCTCTCTATATTTGTTTCAGGGTTCGCTTCGGCAACTCATTTATTCCGGAGAAAAACTAACTCATGAAGATAGCCGTTGACGCAATGGGAGGGGATTACGCCCCTGCGGTGGTCATTGACGGGAGCGTTCAGGCCGCCAAAGAGGGCGTGCCCGTAGTGCTTGTCGGGATAAAGGACGAGGTGGAATATCACCTGTCCAAATTCAAAACGAGAGGGCTTCCCATAACCATAAGACACGCCTCCGAGGTCGTGGGCATGGAAGAAAGCCCCGTGACCGCCGTAAGGAAGAAAAAAGACTCCTCCTTGCGGGTATGCTTCGACCTCGTAAAAAACCATGAGGCCGGGGCTGTTGTGAGC
>JBAQMW010000095.1:0-2508 GCA_049303155.1 Thermodesulfobacteriota bacterium
CTTCAGATCCGTATCAGCGCCCACGATACGCGCTTCTTTTCCTCTGTCGAGGACGCGCTTCAGTTTTTCCTCTTGTTTCTTGACCTTACCCCAATCTATGTTTGTGGCGTTGTAGAGAAAATCCTCGTACTCCGCGAGGCTCATGTCGGCCTCCTGCGCCAAGGCCTGAGTCGGGAAGTTGCAGAGTATCCAGCGTTTTTCGTTCACGATGGTTTCCTGAATTGCTTTTAAGGCGATGCTCCTTTGGCTTATCTTCCGCGAGTCGGCGTTAGAGAGGGCTTTCTTGTTGAGCGGCGCCCTTATATTCACGACGCAGTCGATGTTCTTGGCTTCAAAGAACTTGGTCTTGGGGAAGTTCAAGATCTGGTCTCTGCTTGCGTTATCGTAAAAAATATTTTGCGTCTCCTCGAAGCCGACGCTCAAAAGAGGATGGCCTCCTGCTTCAAGCGTTTCCCTGAAGACCTCTAGCACGAGCGGCTTTCCGAGTTCGCTCGACGACGCTATGAGAACCACGTCGTTTTTTTTGACGCCGAGCGAATGTCCTACGAGTATGCTCGCGAGTTTTTTTACCCTCTTATCCGCCATACATGCCGGTCCTCCGGTACTGATTTTTACGAAACCTTACAATCTTTAACGCTAACACATTACTGCGAGATTGCTTCGTCGGCTTTTGCCTCCTCGCAATGACAAATTAGGCAGTCATTGCGAGCGGAGCGAAGCAATCTATTTTTCCGTAACTCAAAATCCTTAGCCCCGAAACCTCTTACCCTGGAATCCGCCCCGCTCCTTTAGAAGCCGCTCTATCCTGTTCTTTATCGTGAGTTTTTTCGCTCCCCAATCAGGCGCGACAAGAAATTCTTTCAGCGTATCTCCCGACAACCTGCAAACGACCATGTCGGGACGCAAAACCTCGATGGATTCTACCACGGCTCGGACGTACTGTTCAAGGGAAAGAGGTTTCACCTCTCCTCTTTCATACATGGCCTCAAGAGGCGTTCCCCGAACGATGTCGAGCTGGTGGAACTTCACCCCCCGCACTGGAAGAGACGAAATAAATTCCGCAGTCGCAATCATGTCCGAAAGTTCCTCTCCCGGAAGGCCGAATATAATATGTGCCACTACGTCTATGCCTCTGCTTGCAGCCCTTTCAACCGCCTCAAAAAAGTCCCGGGAGGTATGTCCTCTTTTCATGAATTCGAGGGTCGAATCCTTCGACGATTGTAGCCCCAATTCAAGCCAGAGAAGCCTTGTATCCTTTTTTATCGCGGCTAATAAATCCAAGACCTCGTCAGACGCGCAATCAGGCCTCGTGGAAATCGAAAGTCCTGCGACCAACGGATGACTTAACGCCTCCCTATACAGGCCTTCGAGATAATCAAGCTCCGCGTAGGTATTGGTGTTCGCCTGAAAATGCGCGATGAATTTCCCGACCTTGCCCTTCCGCGACGCCATCTCAATGCCTGCCTCTATCTGCTCGATAACACCCATGCCTTCTTTGTACGAACCCCATACGAGGGACGAGGGCTCGCAAAAAACACACCCTCCGACACCTTTTGTTCCATCGCGATTCGGACAGGTAAGTCCCGCGTATATCGAAATCTTCCACACCTTCTGTCCGAAACGTTCCTTGAAATAATCGGAGAGATTGTTATAGAGTTTATCGCTCATGTTCCGGCCCTGTATTTTTTAATGAACCCCGAAGGCCTGAGGCTTAGCTTTGTTTGTCGAAGCCCCTCGATTCCCAAATCCTGCTCCCTGTTTATGTAAACGTATTTCTCCGGAAGCAGCGAAGCAAAAGCCTGGCTGACAAACTGAAGAAGGCCCTTGTAATCGCTGCTTCCTTTCTCGAAATGCACCGCAAACGTATCCGCCCGTCCTAATTCCTCTCCGAGCGTATAGGCCGCGGGCTTATGGTCAACGTAATAAACCGAGCCGCAGAGCGACAACTCTTCCATTTTTTCAAGGGCCTCCCTCGAGGCGTCGTAATCGCCGGGGTCTTCTCTTTCCATTCTCCAATCGTTAAGCACCGTTAGCGCGTCCGGATGCCGCTCCTCTGTAAGAGGCATGCCCTCGCAGGAATAATTCGACATAAAGGCGTTGACGAGGTTTTTCTTTTTATGAAACTTCCGTCCGGAAAGGCTCGTCATGTCTTCCCTGAGATAAAGATAATCGAAGTTGTCCCTGTCCTCGCTCGCTTTATAGCCGAGTTTTGCGAGGGCAACGGCAATATCCTCGGTCGCGCACTTCATCGAGGAAAATCTCTCGAAAAGTTGTTTAAGAACCGCCTCTTCCGGAAGACCCGCAGGCGTCATGAAAAAGGCCTTGCCGTTATCCTGTCCCGAAAAAATAAACGAGTCTTTTATTTTCGCGACTCGATAATTATGGACGTGCCTGAAAAAATAGACGTTGGCGAAGGTAAACTCGGAAACGCCGCTTTTTATCGAAGAAAAAAAAGGATGCAGGGATTTCCTGTCCGCAAGCGTTATTTCCTCAAATTCGGGATAATCC
>JBAQMW010000096.1:0-7329 GCA_049303155.1 Thermodesulfobacteriota bacterium
CCCCCTTTCGGGGCACCCGACCCACTCTCCGAGTGGGTACCCCGAAGCGGCGTGGGTCGGGGGGTAACCTTTTTATCGCCTGTTTCCAAAAATGCGCTCAAGGCGTGGGACGCTATGTGGTTTACCCCTACAAAAGGTTTTTTCTTGGCGTAGCCTACGGCCTTGGCGAACGAAAGCCCGACGAGTATCGAGCCGACAAGGCCGGGGCCTTGCGTTACGCCTATGGCGTCAACGTCGTCAAGAGTAACTCCGGCTCTCGCAAGAGATTCTTCGACAACAGGGATAATCATCTCTATATGCCGCCTCGAAGCGAGCTCGGGCACTATGCCGCCGTAGGCGGAATGTAAGGCGTCCTGAGACGCGACAACGCTCGAAAGCACAATCCGCCCGTCTTTCACAACCGCGGACGCGGTATCGTCGCATGAAGATTCTATTCCGAGAATGAGCATTGATTGTTATCCTTTTACTATAGCGGTCATTGCCTTGAGGAATTCCTCGATTTCCTCGTGCGTCGTGAAATAACCCGGGCTTACCCTCGCGGCGCCGTCAGGAAAAGTAAGCGCGTTTCTATGGGCGTCCGGCGCGCAGTGTATGCCGCACCTCATCATGATTGAAAACTTGGAATCGAGCAGCGCGCCGACCTCAATCGGGCTTTTCCCTTTGACAGTGAACGACACAAGCGAAACCCTCTCCTTTGCATCAAGAGGGCCTACGACTTTTATCTCGCTCATGCTCTTAAACCCGTCGAGTATGCGCTCGATAAGCCCGGTCTCCCGGAGCCTTATCTTTTCCACTCCCTCTTTCAAGACAAACTCCGCTCCCGCGCCAAGCCCGCCGACTCCGGGGGTGTTTATCGTCCCTGTCTCGAACCGCTCCGGAATATCCAACATCACGTCGGCCTCTCCCGTGCCTCCGTCAAGCAGAGGTTCGAAATCAAGCCCTTCCTTCAAATAGAAAAATCCCGTTCCCTGCGGCCCGAAAAGGGCCTTATGACCGGTAGAGATAAGCACGTCAATGTTATCCTTAAAAACGTCTATGGGAATCACCCCGGAGGTCTGAGCCGCGTCAACGACGAAGGTTATCCCTTTTTTCTTCAACATGGCGCCTATATCCCTTACGGGCTGTATCGCGCCTATCACGTTTGAGGCGTGCACCATTGTAACGAGGCGCGTCTTGGTGGTTATGGCCTTTTCTATGTCCGAAACGCTAACAAGGCCGGGAACCTTGCCCGAAACCTTTGTTATCGAAACGCCTTCCCTTTCAAGCCTCGCGAGAGTTCTCACAACGGAATTATGCTCGAATGAAGTCGTTATCGCGTGGTCTCCTTTTTTCAGAAGCCCCTTTAAAGCGACGTTTATTGCCTCGGTCGCGTTTTTCGTGAAAACGACCCTCGATGAATCGGCTATGTTAAAGAGAGACGCCACTGACTCGCGGGCGGAAAAAACAACCCTGCTCGCCTCTATGGCCATCTTGTGGCTTCCGCGTCCGGGATTTCCGCCTATATGCCTCAAGACCTCATCAATCCTCTTACAAACCGAATCGGGCTTGGGGAAAGACGTGGCGGCGTTATCGAGATATATCATAGGACACCTTTTGGTTATTTGGATTATTCCATGATAGCACGGAGTTTTTTGAAGGGCTATATTTTTTTGGCGGACTCTATTAAGCAAGAAAACTATTTTACCGCGTCAAGTATTCTCAAGAGTTCAGCCGCGGTTGTTACAGGCGGAAGGCACGCCCCGCCCTTGCATACGTAAACAGCGGCCTTGTTGTCAAGGCGCGATACGCCCTTCATCGAAGGCGACATTCCTAACAGGCGCTCCTCGCCTCCCGAAGAAGGCATGAAGAGCACAACCCTGTTCGGAATGAAACTCTTGGAGACGGCGTTAATCAAGGCTTCGGTGCCGGAATCGAGGCGACTGCCCGCTATCGCGATATGAAAGGAAGGCCCGATCATGAAATCCACCGCCGAGAGAAGATGCAGGTGCGCCGACGGCATCTCCTTTATCCTCGCGGACGCGAAATGCACGGCGTCCTCGGCTGTTTTCAAAAGGTTTTTGTCGCCTGTAATGAGCCAGAGCCGAAGGAGATTATGCACCGCGACGGCATTACCGGAAGGGAACGCTCCGTCGTAAAAATCCTTCTGCCTCACGAGCACCCTTTCCGCCGTGTCGGACGTAAGATAAAATCCGCCTCTTTTGTCGGAAAAGCGGCTCATCACCTCCTCGTTAAGCCTCATGGCCTCGAACAGAAACTCCTCCTCGAAGGTTGCTTCGTAAAGTTCCAAAAGCCCCCACGCCAAAAAAGCGTAATCAGTAAGAAATCCCTCGGCCGGGACCGGAATCTCCCTGTATTCGTGAAGCAATCCGCCGGAAGCGGTCTTCATTTTTTCGAGCGCGAACCTTGCCGCGGCCTTTGCCGCTATCGCGTACTTAGGTTCCGAAAAAGCCCTTGCGCCCGTGGAAAGAGCCGCTATCATGACTCCGTTCATGTCGCACAGGATTTTATCGTCTTTCATGGGCCGCGACCGCAGGTTTCTCTTCGCGAGAAGTTTTTCCCGCGCCTGATAAAATCGAGCCCTGAATCCCTCTGCCGTCATGCCGAGCTTGACGGCGTTTTCTTCGATTGTCCCTGTCATGTAAAGGATGTTTTTGCCGGTCTTTTCCCCTGTTGCCTCGTCCAGAAAGTTGCCGTTTTTTTCGACGTTGAAAATTCTTGCGATAAATCCGGCGTCGTTTTTGCCCAAGGCGCCCTGAAGTTCCTCCTCGTCCCATAAATAAAACTTGCCCTCCACTCCTTCGCTGTCAGCGTCCTCCGCGCACCAAAAGCCCCCCTCGCTCGATGTCATATCTTTTACAACGTAATCAAAGGCGTCTCTCGCCATATCTTCGTAAAACGCGTCGCCTGTCGCGAGATACGCCTCTACCGAGGCCATGGATATCAGGGCCTGGTCGTAGAGCATCTTCTCGAAGTGGGGAAGTTTCCACTGCCCGTCGGTAGAGTAGCGGTGGAAACCGCCCCCTATGTGGTCGCGTATGCCTCCGAGGCCTATGCCCTTAAGCGTCCCCTCGGCCATCTCGAGGGCATGAATATTACCGCTCCTTTTCCAATATCGAAGAAGAAAAAATATGTTGTGGCACGAAGGGAATTTCGGCGAGCCGCCGAACCCGCCGTGACGGAAATCATAGCTCTTCTTCAATTCGTGAAATGCCTCGCTAAGAATACTCTCTCCGACGCTTCCGCCTTTCCCAACGCTATAATCTTCTATCTTGGAAAGCGCCGCCATTACCGCGTCCGAGGCGTCAATGGCGTTTTGACGTTCGTTCTTCCACGCCTTTTCCAGCTCAGGGACGAGTTCCATAAGGCCAAACCCTCCCATACCGCCTTGCTTCGGCATATAAGTAGCCGCGAAAAAAGGCTTCTTATCGGGAGTAAGTAACATCGTAAGAGGCCATCCGCCCTTGCCCGTCATGGCGTAGGACGCGGTCATGTAAACCGCATCGATGTCCGGCCGCTCTTCCCTGTCAACCTTTACGCAAACGAACGCGCTATTAAGTAAAGCGGCAACCTCCTCGTCCACAAAGGATTCTCTTTCCATCACGTGGCACCAGTGGCAACTCGAATACCCTATCGAGAGGAATATCGGTTTGTCTTCTCTTTCCGCCCTCTCGAAGGCATCAATTCCCCAAGGATACCAGTCAACCGGATTTTCGGCGTGCATGAGAAGGTATGGGCTTTTTTCTTTCGCGAGTCTGTTTGGCATGGCTTATACGTCGAGTATAGCCGAGGGAACGGAGTCTGCAAGAGGGGGAAGGAAGGGGGAGGGAAGACCGTCCGTCGCTTCCCGTTGCATTACGCTTCGCGCGGCAACGGGAACCCTGCCTGTCGAAGGACGAGCGGCTTTAACGGAAGGCGCAACCTATCTTCCTTATTTAAAAACCACCGGTTTGCAAAAATAGCGCTCAGGTTGTATAATGCGCTTAAGGATAAGGAGGTGGATTTATGAGGCAGGTTATTATTTACCCCGGCGAAGACGGCTACTGGGTCGCCGAATGTCCGAGCCTTCCGGGATGCATAAGTCAGGGCAAGACAAAAGAAGATGCTGTAGAAAACATCAAAGAGGCCATCGAACTCTACATCGAAGGACTTGAAGAAAAAGGGCTTTCAGTGCCAAAAGACCATTTCGACGCCGTGCTTGTTGCCGTATGAAACTGCCTCAAGTCTCAGGCCGTGAATGCGTTAAGGCTCTTGAAAAGGCAGGTTTTAAAATAGAACGTCAAAAAGGAAGCCATATCCGTCTTTCGCGCGATAATCCTTTTGCTCAAACTACGGTGCCTGACCACAAAGAACTCGACAGGGGAACACTCCGCGCCATCATCCGCCAGACAGGACTCTCGGTTGACGAATTCACGAAACTTCTGAAGTAAATTAATGAAACGATTTTAATGGCAAGCACAGCCCATCCCTACTTATACCTAACCTTAAAAACCAGCAGCACCGCGACCAGAACGAACGTCAGTAAATTGAATAGCACTATGGGCAGAGAATCTATAAAAAACCCGTATGCTATCCAGACGACTATGCCGGTCTCCAAAACCACAAGGGTAATCAAAGAAAAATCCCGCGCCGACCTTGTCTTCCAAGTCTTAACGACCTGCGGCAGGAAAGACACTGTCGTAAGGGTTCCGGCCACGAGACCCAAAAAAGTTATGCCGTCCATTAAATCCCCCCTTCCCCCCTTTGTAAAAGGGGGGAACCTTTCAGATAACCGCCCTATCGAGAGTTCTGTACTGAACCGCCTCGGCTATATGGGAAGGAAGTATCGCCTCCAAGCCTTCGAGGTCCGCGATGGTGCGCGCCACCTTTAATATCCTCGTGTAAGCGCGGGCTGAAAAGCCGAGTTTCTCGACCACGCTTTCAAGGAGCCTTACCGAATCCTCGCAAACGTGGCAGTATTTCTTTAACTGTTTCGAACTCATCCTGCTGTTTGAGTATATGCCTGTTCCTTTAAACCGCCCTGCCTGAGTCCTGCGCGCCGCGTTGACGCGGTCTCTTATCTCGCAGGACGTCTCGCCCTTTCTCTCGTCGCGGAGTTCTCCGAACCTCACCCTCGGCACGTCAACGTGTATGTCAATCCTATCAATGAGAGGGCCGGAAATCTTCGAGCGGTACCTATGTATCATCGGAGGGGTGCACATGCATTCCTTCAAAAGGTCTCCGAGATGCCCGCAAGGGCACGGGTTCATGGCGCAAACGAGCATAAAGCTCGCGGGATAAGTCAGCGTTACCGCGGCGCGGGCGATGGTTACAGTCCCGTCCTCGACAGGCTGCCTTAGGGCCTCAAGCACGTTTTTTTTGAACTCCGGCAGTTCGTCCAAAAAAAGCACTCCGTTATGAGCGAGGCTCACCTCGCCGGGCCTTGGTATGTGGCCGCCTCCGGTAAGGCCGGCGTCGGATATGGTGTGGTGGGGCGAGCGGAACGGCCTCGCAGTTACAAGGGCCTTTCCGTTATTGAGCATTCCCGCGACGCTGTGCACTCTGGTCGTTTCAATCGCCTCGTCAAGCGTCATGTCGGGGAGTATCGTCGTGAGCCGCCTCGCCAACATGGTCTTGCCGGAGCCGGGCGGGCCTATCATGAGGACGTTATGCCCTCCGGCGGCCGCGACCGTAAGAGCCCTTTTTACGTGCTCCTGCCCCTTGACGTCGCTTATGTCGCTCGCTTCCCCCGAAGCCGTCGCAAAATACGACTCTATATCAACGGTCGTTTCGGGAATATCCTTTGTTCCGTTCAAAAACTCGACTAACTCGCCGAGGCCCTTAACCCCGTGAACGGGCACGCCTTCACATAAGGCGGCCTCTTCCCTGTTTTCGAAAGGGACTATTATTTTTTTATCGAGTTTTTTGGCGAGCACCGCGCTCGAAAGCGCGCCGCGCACGGCCCTTACCCCTCCGTCGAGGGAGAGTTCTCCCAAGATTAAGAATCCCGCGAGGTCTTTGCTTTTTATGACGCCAATTGCTTTAAGCAGCCCTATTGCCACTGGCAGGTCGAAGCTTGAGCCTTCTTTTTTTAAATCCGCCGGAGCGAGGTTAACGGTAATCTTTCCGTCCGGGAACTCGTAGCCGGAGTTTTTTACCGCGGACCTGACCCTCTCCCTGCTTTCCTTAACCGCATTATCAGGAAGCCCTACGGTCGAAAAATAAGGCATACCGCGCGATACGTCAACCTCCACCTCGACCACCGCGGCGTCAACCCCTATTATGCTCGTCGTGAAAATCCTCGCAAGCATCAGAGCAAACCCTCCGCCCGACCCGCGCCGCTTGGCGCGGGTACCCCGACCCCAAGTTTTTCGGCCGCGACGCGGAGCTTCTCGATATGGGCCGTAGTGTCGGAGAATTGTTTGAATATCTTCGTAAGCACGGGAGAGTCTGTCCCGACGAGGATGTTATGATTTTTTTCAAGCATGGAATTCTCGATATCGAGCGCTATCCTTACGGCGTCTTTATTGGTAAGCCCGCCCTTTTCCATGAGCTTCTCGTATTTCTCGACTGCTTCCAAAGACTCCCTCAAGACCGAAATATTAATCATGACAACGGCGCGGCCTGAAGTTTTAACGAGTTTTTTCTGCGCCTCCAAAAACTCGGCGTGGCCGTCCTCCTCGTTGGCGAGGCTTTCCCAAAGATACCCTGCCATGACGTCAGAGCCGAAACTCTTCTTGAAACTCCTGTATATGCCGGCGACCTTTCTTTCTATGAGCGCCGCCATGTCCAAAACCTCTTCAACCGTGCTTTCCATGAAACCTCCGCCCCGATTTAATATACTTTTGTGGCTCCCATCTCCTGATTAGGCCCGCCGTTCAAGACCTTAACGACCGAGACGTTGTCGTCGAAATAATCTATTATGTTCAAGCACCCGTAGTCCTGCTCAAGCCTGAAAAAATTAGAGAGGTCGAGCCCCATGGCCTCGCACAAAACCACCCTGTTCACCCCGCCGTGCGCGATTATAAGGACGCTTCCGCCCGCATGGGACGAAACAATGCCTCCTATCGCCGGCATCACGCGAAGCCTTAAATCCTCGAGCGTTTCTCCGCCGAAGACCTTCTCGCCGGCTAAAGACCTGAAACTGAAGCCGGCGTCCTCAGGATATTTCATGACGGCCTCCTCGCGCGTCAACCCCTCCCACCTTCCGAGATGGAGTTCCCGAAGCGCGCTTAACCGGAAGCGCGGAACGCCGAGCCTTTCGCCTATTATCTCCGCCCCGCGGCTTGCCCTCACGAGGTCGCTCGAATAAACTCCTTTTAGCGGCTTGGAGGACAAAAACCCGGCCAGGTT
>JBAQMW010000097.1:0-3813 GCA_049303155.1 Thermodesulfobacteriota bacterium
ACCCGCCCCATAGGGCGGGTCGGGGGAGAGGATTGAGGTGAGTGGTCTTTAATTTTCTTTTCCTATAACCCCTAAGTCCCCCCTCATCCTACCCTCTCCCCAAAGGGGAGAGGAAGAAAAAGATAAAACCATTGCTTCTTCTTTTCCCTTTACCCTTTACCTTTCCCCTGCCTTACACCATGCACTTTTTATGCTCGACGTGATAAACGAACTCTTCCCGGAAGTTTTTGAGCGCCCCCCTTAATGCCATTACCGCGCCGTCGCTTAACGGGCAAAACGTCCTTCCGAAAATATTTCCGCAGAGGTCTTCGAGTAATTCCACGTCTCCCGGCCTTCCTGCGCCGGACTCGAGCCTTCTTAATATCTTCGTCATCCACGTCGTGCCTTCCCTGCAAGGAGTGCATTTGCCGCATGACTCGTGGCTGAAAAAGCGGTTTATTATGTAAGCGGTCTTGACCATGCAGGTCGTTTCGTCCATGACTATGATGCCTCCGCTCCCTAACATGGTGCCCTTTTGCGCGAGCGAGTCGAAATCCATGGGAGTATCCAGATCCTTCTCGATAAGAAGAGGCGCACTCACGCCTCCGGGTATCACGGCCTTGAGTTTCTTTCCGTGCCTTACGCCTCCGGCGTGGTCGTAGATTATCTCGCGCAAGGGCGTGCCCATGGGAAGCTCGAACATGCCGGGATTATTCACGTGCCCGCTCACGCCGAAGAGTTTCGGGCCGGGGCTTTTTTCAGGCCCTATGGCCTTAAACCAGTTCGCGCCCTTCGATATTATGAAAGGCACGCAGGCCAAGGTCTCGACGTTATTTATGACGGTCGGCTTTCCGTAAAGGCCGCTTAAGGCCGGAAACGGCGGCTTTTTCCTCGGCTGGCCCCTCAGTCCTTCGATTGATTCAAGCAGAGCCGTCTCCTCGCCGCAGATGTAGGCGCCGAAACCGCTGTGCACGTGCATGTCGAGCGAAAATTGGCTCTTGAAGATGTTTTTACCGAGATACCCCTTGGCATAGGCCTCTTTTATCGCCTCATCAAGCCTCTTCGCGCTCTGCGCGAACTCTCCCCTTATGTATATATAGGCGGTAGCGGCGCCTATTGCGTAACTCGTTATTATCATGCCCTCTATGAGAAGATGCGGGTCGTTCTCCATTATGACCCTGTCCTTGAACGTGCCGGGCTCTCCCTCGTCGGCGTTGCAACAAAGGTATTTGGCGAGAGTGGGGTCTTTGGGAATGAAACTCCACTTAAGGCCGGTTGAAAAGCCCGCGCCCCCGCGCCCCCTTAAGCCTGAATCCTTGACGAGTTGGATAATCTCGTCCGGATTACGCTTAAGCGCGTCCTCTGCGGCCTTATACCCGCCTCCGGCGAGGTATCCGCCTATTGTGTGGGAATCCTGCTTGCCCACGTTTTTAAGAAGAGTCTTTTCCATCAATCCCCCAGCTTCCCGTTGCAATGGCTTCGCGCAACGGGAGCCCAGCCCCTTTGAAAAAGGGGGGAACCGCCGCCTACTTAAGACCTTTCAATATCCCGGTCACTTTTTCTTCCGAAAGGTTTTCGTAATAATCGTCGTTTACCTGCATTATGGGAGCGGTGCCGCAGCTTCCGAGGCACTCGACCAAAGAGAGCGTAATCCTTCCGTCCGGGGTTGTCTGCCCGGTCTTTATGCCAAGGATCTTTTCCATGTGGCGCACGAGATGTTCGGCGCCGAGAAGCGAGCACGAAAGATTTCTACAAACCTGCACATGGTTCCTGCCGACCGGCTTCTCAACGTTATACATCGTGTAAAACGCCCCTACCTCCTCGGCCTCGACAGGCTCTATCTCAAGGAGTTTTGCCACGTCAGCCAAGTCGTCCTTCGAGAGAAAACCCTGGGTCCTCTGGACGGATTGCATCGCGGCCATGCAGGCGGACTTCTTCGAGTGGTACCTCGCCTGAATCTTTTTTATCTCTTCGATTATTTTTTCGCTCAGCATAATTGCCTGCTTTTATCTTTATGTAACTCAAGGCTTTAGCCTTGATAAGCGGCGCGTATCGTAACCGCTCTCAACCCTAAAGATTGTAGCAGGGCTAAAGCCCTGCGCTACGTTCTTTAGCCTTGATAAGCGGCGCGTATCATGACCGCTCTCAGCCCTAAAGGGCTGAGTTACAAAACATACCTCAAAATAACCAGCCTACTTGTCGCATTCTCCGAACACGGGGTCGAGGCTCGATATGACTGCTATGACGTCGGCCAGATAATACCCTCTCGTCATTGGGTCCATGGCCTGAAGATTCGAAAAACTCGGAACCTTTATCTTTATCCGAAACGGCTTTTCGCTTCCGTCGCTCACGATATAAAAACCAAGCTCCCCTTTGGGGGACTCGACCGCGGAATAAGCCTCGCCCTTCGGCACCTTGAAGCCCGAAGACACGTATTTGAAGTGATGGATAAGGGCCTCCATGTTCTTGTAAACGTCTTCCTTCGGAGGCGGCACGACATCCGGCATATCCACGTTAATCGCCCCGTCCTTCATCTGCTTCAGGCACTGCTCTATTATCTTGATTGACTGCCGCATCTCCTCTATCCTTACGGTGTAGCGGTCCATGCAGTCGCCGTTTTCTCCGACCGGCACCTTGAACTCCACCCTGTCGTAGAAAAGATAAGGCTCGTCCTTCCTTATGTCCCGGTTCACCCCGCTCCCGCGAAGGTTCGGGCCGCAAAGCCCGTAATCAATGGCACTCGAAGCGGATATCACCCCGACGCCGACGTTCCTCTGTATCCATATCCTATTGCCGGTAAGGAGCCTTTCGTACTCGTCTATCTTTTTCGGAAGGAGTTTGCAGAACTCGGCGCAGCGTTCCTCGAACTCCTTTGTCGCGTCGTAGCGAAGTCCGCCGACGCGGAGATAACTTACCGTAATCCTCGCGCCGCAGAGCATCTCGAAAAGGTCGAGTATCATCTCTCTTTCCCTGAAGGTATAAAGAAGCACGGTCATGGCCCCGAGGTCAACGCCCCACGCCCCTATACACACAAGATGCCCCGATATTCTCGAAAGTTCGGCGGTTATCATTCGCAGATACTTGGCTCTGTCCGGCACGTCTATGGCCATTAGCTTTTCGACCGTCTGCACGTAGGCCAAGTTATTGCTCATCGCGCACCAGTAATCGAGCCTGTCCGTATAGGGCACGAACTGGTGGTAGAGGAGATTTTCGGCTATCTTCTCCGTGCCCCTGTGAAGGTAGCCTATGTCAGGCTCCGCCCTCTTGATAACCTCGCCCTGCATGTCGAGTATGAGATGCAGCACTCCGTGCGCCGCCGGATGCTGGGGCCCGAGGCTTAACGTGAGTTCTTTTGTGGTTATCTCTGTATCGTTATTTGACATCACTTCTTCTTTTCTTCGCCAAACGGATTGTATTGGTCTTTATAGCCCTTAAGCGGATAATCCTTTCTTAAGGGGAAGCCTTCCCAGTCTTTCGGCATGTATATGCGCTTAAGATCCGGATGCCCGTCGAAAACTATTCCGTACATGTCGTAGGCTTCTCTCTCCGGCCAATCCGCCCCGCGCCACATGCTCGTTACGGAATCAATGGTCTCGCCGTCCGAAAGCCTGACCTTCAACCTTAGCCTTATCTTTCTCGTTATGCTCACGAGGTTATAGACCACTTCGAACCTCGGCGTTTCCGGATGATAGTCCACCCCGCAGATGTCCGCGACGTAATTTATCTGCAAATCGGATTCGCTCTTGAGAAAACGGCATATATCAAGGAGGCCGGATTTATTCACGCAAAGCGTTATCTCGCCCCCGACCCGCCCTTTGGGCGGGTGCCCCACTT
>JBAQMW010000098.1:0-5483 GCA_049303155.1 Thermodesulfobacteriota bacterium
GAGCTTCATGCCTCTTCCGCCGCCGCCTGATGCCGCTTTTATTATGACGGGAAAGCCTATCTTCTTCGCTATCGCCACGGCGTCCTTTTCATCGGCGAGGGCGACGCCGCTCCACGGGAGCACCGGCACGCCGGCCTTTTCCGCGACCTTCTTCGCCTCAATCTTATTGCCCATGAGGCGCATGACTCCGGAGGAGGGGCCGATGAACTTGATTCCGCAGTTTTCGCAAACCTCGGCGAACGAGGCGTTCTCGGACAAAAACCCGTAACCCGGATGCACTGCCTCGGCATCGGCGATCTCCATGGCGGAGAGGAGCGCGGTCTTATTCAGATAACTTCCGGAACTCTTGGCCGGGCCGATGCAGATGGCGCCGTCGGCGGCCTTTACGTGAAAGGATTCCCTGTCCGCGTCGGAATAAACCGCGACCGTCTTTATGTCGAGTTCCTTGCAGGCCCTTATAATCCTTAACGCGATTTCGCCCCTGTTGGCGATTAGCACTTTATTGAACATGATATGGGTTCTACCTGCCTGGTTTGTCACCCCGAACTTGTTTCGGGGTCTATCTTTCTGGATTTAGTTCGATATCTCAAAACGAGATGCTGAAACGGGCTTGCCCTGAATTCTCTTCATGGTTCAGCATGACACAACAGAAGGGGAACACGCTTGAAACACCCATTCAGGGCTAAAGCCCTGATATACAAACGCCTTTTTATTCCACGTGAAAAAGCGGCTCGCCGTACTCCACCGGCTGGCCGTCCTCGACGAGAACTGAGATTATCTTGCCACCGGCCTCGGACTCCACCTCGTTCATTATCTTCATGGCCTCTATTATGCAAACTACCTGGCCGGGCTTGACCACAGAGCCTATCTCCGCGAACGGCGGTGTCTCGGGCGACGGAGACCTGTAAAAAGTCCCGACCATGGGAGACGTAATGGTCTTTACGTTCGACTTCTTTTCCTCTTTCGCCGGAGGCGCGGGCGCGACCGCAAAAACATGCGGCCGCGCTTCGATAATCTCACCGGAAGCGCCGAGCCTCTTGATCTTTACCTTGCCCCTCGAATCCTCGAGTTCCAACTCGACTATGTCGGTCGTCTTCAGAAACTTATAAATGTTTTTTAAATCCTTTATATCCATGTTGCCTCCTCATTGTAAAACCCGATGCTTTGGCGGACTATTGAAATAATCCCATTTTGTCACCCTGAACTTGTTTCAGGGTCTCGTATCAATCATTCCCTAACTCAAAAACGAGATGCTGAAATAAATTCAGCATGACACTTTTACTATTACTCGAGTTTTTCAACAACCTATTGGAAATGCTACAAAACCCTCAATTCCTTTTTATCGTGCGTCAAAATCTCGCGCCCGTCCTTCTTCACCAAGACCATGCTCTCGATCCTTACCCCGCCGAACCCCGGTATGTATATGCCGGGCTCGATTGTTATCACCATGCCGGCGGCAAGTTCGTCTTTACTGAGCCGGCTTATGTTCGGCCTTTCGTGCGCGTCCATTCCCACGCCGTGCCCCGTGCCGTGCCCGAAGTATTTGCCATAACCGGCCTTTTTTATGACGTCCCTCGCTGCCCGGTCTATGTCTTTCGCCAAAACCCCGTCTCCGACCGCCTCTATCGCAGAGTCGTGGGCGGCCTTGACTACGCCGTAAATCTCTTTTTGCCTTCTTGTGGGAGGCCCCGTTACATACGTCCTCGTCTCGTCGGATTTATAACCTTTAAAAGACGCGCCCATGTCTATTGTCAAGAACTCGCCTTTTCTTATCCTCTTATCCGAAGGGGCGCCGTGCGGCAGAGCGCTTCGTTTTCCGGAGGCAACTATGATATCGAAGGACAACCCGTCCGCGCCCTTTTTCTTAACCCCTTGCTCCATGTCGAGGGCGAGTTCCTTCTCGGTCATTCCGATTATCGATTTCGTTTCCGCAATCCTGAAACCCGCGTCCGCAAAAGAGACGGCCTTCTTTATGGCCTCTATCTCGGAAGAATCCTTTATCGCCCGTCTCGATGCTATCCCCTCCTCCACGTCAATGAAGCGCGTTCCGGGCAGAAGTTTTTCAAGCTTAAGGTATGTCGAATAATCTACTGCGCGGCCATCTATGCCGAGCCTCTTTACCTTGTGCTTTTTTATGAGTCCTGAAATCTCAGGAAGACCCTTTTTGTAGACCTTTATCCGATAACCTCTAACCTCCTCGCGAGCCTGCATCTCATAGCGGGAATCCGTAAGAAACCATCTCTTGTTCCGGAGCGCGACCACCTGTGCGTTAGAGCCGGTAAAACCCGTAAAATACCTTACGTTCGTCCTGCCGAAGATAAGAAGGGCGTCAATCGAAAAATCGTCCATAAGAGCGGGGGAAAACAGATGCCTCATAAATCCACCTGCCTCCCCTTTAAAAAATGATGGAACCGCAAAAAACCCTCGCCTGCGCCTCAGACAGAAATTAAAAATCAAATATCAAAAATCAAAATTTCGGTATTTCGTTTTCAAAAAAATAAACCTTGATTTTGATTTTTGACCCTTCGATAAACTCAGGACATGCTTTTAATATTTGATTTTCCCGTTCGCCCTATTGGCCGAGTTCTCCTGCGGCGACTATGGCAGCCTTCTTTAGATAGTACCTTGCCTTGCCGAGATTTCCGTCGTGGCTGAGTATGAAGGCGGCGAAATACTCCTTTGATATAATCCTCAAAACAATCCTGACTCTGCCGAGGGTTATTATTATCTCTTCGGTTTCTCCTAACTTCAAAACCTCGGAGGCCTTCTTTATCTCGCTCAAAACGCCTATATACTCGACCAAGAGCGTCTCCGTGTCTATTCCCGCGCCCTCTTTCGCATAGCTCTGAATCGGGATGCCGTCCATGCCCATTATGGTTCCGGCAAGACCGCCCTCGACTCCGTGCACCATGTCTTTAATGATCTTCAAAAAATCCATATCGCGCGCCTCTCCTACCCAATGTCCCTGATACCGCACCGATGGAAAAAGGCGCCTTTACCTCCTCTCCCCTTTGGGGAGAGGAATGAGGTGAGGGGTTCTTTCTTTTCCTTTTCCATTCTTTCCCGCCCCCTCACCCTACCCTCTCCCCTTTGGGGAGAGGAAAAAACTGACACCTCAATAAGCCTTTTATCCCTTCGAATACCCCTTGCCGCGTCCCTTGAGTCTCTCTATGCTTTGCTTCAGGGCGTCGTCATTTGGTTTCGAATCCAAGAGTATCTTGTATATCATTAACGCGTCGTCAAGACGATTCTGCTTTTCAAGAACCTCCGCCATGGTAACGGTGAAAAATATGTCGTCATTTGCCTTAACCTTTCGCATAAAAGCATACCGATTTCACTAAACTTATTAAAGATTAAGCCTTAAGTCAATGGGAATTTGCCGTGGAACCCTCAAAATTGGTATAATCTCCAATGAATTCAATAAGTTTCTTTTCGGGAACTTCCCTCATTATAACCCTTCCGAGGTCTTCTACAAGCACAAATCTGATGTTCCCGGCCTTGACCTTCTTATCCAGTTTCATGGCCTCGACATACTCGTAAGGGGAAAACCCCGGAGGCTTTACCGGAAGGGAAAATCTTTTAAGGAGCTTTTCCAGCCTTATCGCTATATCCTTTGACGCAAGCCCCAGAACATGCGACAGCCTCGCGGCCATTACCATGCCTATCGAGACCGCCTCGCCGTGCCTGAACTCTTTATAGCCGGTCAACGCCTCGATGGCATGGGCGAAGGTGTGGCCGAAGTTCAAGATGCTCCTTATGCCGCTTTCTCTTTCGTCCTTCATGACGACTTCGGCCTTAATGGCGCAGGAACGCTTTATGGCCTCGATAAGAGGCTCTCCGGGCTTGCTCATAGCCGCGGCATTGTCCTCCATGAACTTGAAAAAACCGGCGTCCCTGATAACGCCGTATTTTACTACCTCGGAAAAACCGGCCATGAGTTCCCTTTTATCGAGGGTAAAGAGCGCGTCCGGATCTATGATGACCGCCTTTGGCTGATAAAACGCGCCTATCATGTTTTTTCCCAGCCTGTGGTTAACGCCGGTCTTGCCTCCGACGGAACTGTCAACAAAGGCCAAGAGGGTCGTCGGCGCCTGAACAAACGGCACGCCTCTTAAGTAGGTTGCGGCAACGAACCCGGATATGTCCCCGATAACCCCGCCTCCCAAGGCGATTATCGCCGAGTCCCGTTCGAGCCGCGCCTCAAGAAGCCTGTCGTATATAAATGAAACCTGCGTCAGGTTCTTGTATTCCTCGCCGTCCGGTATCTCTATCGTGATGGCGTCAAAACCGGCTTTTTTCAAAGACTCTATTACAGGGGCCAGATAAAGGTCTCCGACCGTTGGGTTAGTCACGACGGCGCATCGGCCTCCTGGCAACACGCCAATCATCGTCTCGCCGACCTTTGAGATAAGCCCTCTCTCTATGAATATCGGGTAGGAGCGGGAGGGTTTTTCTTCTATGTCGAGTTCCACTTTTATTGTGTGCATCGAAGACATGCTCCCTGCTTCTTCCTGCCCTTTAGCGCTTGTCCCGTAAAAGCGGGTGATGATGCGTATTTGTAGCTCAGCCCTTTAGGGCTGATGTCTCAAGGCTAAAGCCTTGAGTTACAATCAAGGCTAAAGCCCTGAGCTACAATAAAAACAACACATCTTATGATTTTACAACACGCCCCTTCAAAAACCCCTCTACTTCATCCACTACCGCCTTTACATCCTTATGAGTCGTATCTATCATGAGATGGCAATCTTTATAAACTTCTTCCCTCTGCTTAAGGATTTCCTTAATCTTGGCCGTCCTCTTGAGAACGTCTCCGCTCAAAAGCGGCCTCTCGTCGCCATTTCCGACCCTCTTTGCTATAATTTCGGCCTTTGCATGGAGGCAAATAACCGCTCCCCATTGGCGAAGCCTCTCCCTATTTTCCGGGTCAATGACTGCCCCGCCGCCGGTGGAGAATATTACGCCTGTCATGGTTTCCGTAACTTCTTTTATAACCTCTTTTTCGAGGCTTCTGAAATACGGCTCGCCCTTAAGGCTGAATATGTCTACAACCGGCATGGCGGCCTTATTCTCGATAAGTTCGTCCGCGTCGAGGAATCTTAAGCCGGTCTTCTTTGAAAGAGATCTTCCGACAGTTGTCTTGCCCGTGCCCATAAAGCCGGTAAGAACTATGTTTTCCGCCTTTGCCATACCTCACAATCCCCCTCGGAAAAACCGGTAGAAAGATGGTCATTGCGAGCGAGTGAACCGAAGCCCCCGTGAAAACGGGGGGAAGCAATCTCGTGATTGTAAAGATGGATTGCTTCGGACGACCCAGCCTTCGGCCGGGCACCCCTCCCCTCACAATGACGATATATGGCAATACTTTAAAAGGCGCTTAAATATTTAAGGTATGCCCTGTAATTTCTTTCTATCTCGATTACGGAATCTCCGCCGAACTTGTCCATAAAGGCGCTTGCCGTCTCGATGGCGGCTACGGCCTCGGC
>JBAQMW010000099.1:0-12736 GCA_049303155.1 Thermodesulfobacteriota bacterium
GCGCGAGGTCGCGGAGGCGGCTATACGCGCGAACTCCGGAGCCGATACCCTCACCCTTTACGAAACCGCGCTTCTGCCGCAATCGGAACTTTCTTTGGAATCGGCCATGAAGAGTTACCGCTCGGGAGAGGCGGATTTTATCCTGCTTCTCGACGCCGAGAGGGAATTGAAAAGAATGAGGCTCGATTATTTGAAAACGGTCTTTGATTATCGCAAGGCCGTCGCGTCCATCGAGAGGGCCGTAGGAGAGGATCTTGAAAACTTTAAGGAAAGGGACTTGAGATGAAGCGCGTAACCGTGGCGATAGTTTTTCTTTTTATCGGTGTTTTGGCCGGCACCCTGTTCGTTTGGTTTTTCGCGTGGCAAGGCAACACTAAACCGATCTCCGAAGTTTCTTCGGAAAAGGCGAGGAATATTATTTATTACCGTAATCCCATGGATTCCTCCGTCACCTCGCCCGTTCCCATGAAAGACAATATGGGCATGGATTACGCGCCCGTGTATGAAGACGAAGTTTCCGTCGCCGCCGCGCCGGGAACGATACGCATAAGCCCTGAGAAGATACAGAAGATAGGGGTTGCATCCGAAGAGGCGAAGAGGAGGGACTTGACGCGCGTAATAAGGACTGTCGGCCGTGTCGAGCCCAAGGAAGACAAGGTTTACGTCATAAACTCGAAGGTCGGCGGGTGGGTTGAAAAGCTCCACGTCGGACGCACCGACCAGATGGTCAGTCCCGGCGAGCCGCTCTTCGACCTTTACAGTCCCGAGCTTGTCTCGGCGCAGGAAGAGTACATCATAGCGCTCAACTCTTATGAAAAGGTAAAGGACAGCCCATACGAGGATGTAAGGAAAGGGGCGGCCTCGCTCATTGATTCGAGCAGAAAGCGTCTCAGGTATTGGGACATATCGGAAGAGCAGATTAAAAGGCTCGAAGATAAAAGGGTTGCCTCGAAGACCATGACCATAAGGGCCCCGTCGGAAGGCAGCGTTACCGAGAAGATGATAGTCGAGGGGCAGAAGATAGAGCCCGGGGAAACTCTTTATAAAATAATAGACCACTCGGTCGTTTGGGTTTACGGAGAGATATACGAATACGAAATCCCCTACATAAAAGTAGGGCAGAAGGCAAGCCTCGCGTCCGCCTACGGCTCGCCGGAGCGTTACGCCGGAACTGTCGAGCACATATACAGCCACTTGGGCTCGATAAGGTATTCTTCGGAGGAGGCGAGCGAGGTGCGGACGGCGAAGGTCAGGTTCACTCTCGACAACAGCAATCACGCCCTTAAGTTAGGCATGTATCTCAACATCGAGTTCTCGGTCGAGGCTGCCAAAAACACCCTTTCCGTGCCGGATTCAGCGGTGCTCGACACGGGCGAGAGGCAGATTGTAATAGTTGACAGGAGAGACGGCACGTTCGAGCCGAGGGAGGTAAAACTCGGCGCGAGGGCCGACGGGTTTTACGAGATATTGAATGGCGTCAAAGAGGGAGAGTTTGTGGTAACGTCCGCCAATTTCCTCATTGATTCCGAAAGTAATCTTAATGCCGCTATCAACGCTATGGGCAATCAACGCGGGGAAAATGAAGCGGATGGAAAGACGATTCCTCCCGCGAAAGCGGAAAAAAAGTCCCATGAAGGACACTGAGTAATGCTGAAAAGAATAATAGAACTCTCGATAAAGAATAAACTCGTAGTCCTTCTGTTTACGGCCTTTGTCATAGGCTTGGGAATATGGACCATATACAAGACCCCGATAGACGCTATTCCCGACCTCTCCGACGCGCAGGTCATTATCTATACCGAGTACCCGGGCCAGGCCCCGCAAGTCGTTGAAGACCAGATAACGTATCCCCTTACGACCGCTATGCTTGCCGTGCCTAAGGCGAAGGTCGTAAGGGGATATTCCTTCTTCGGAGTCTCATTCATTTACATTATATTCGAGGACGGAACCGACATCTACTGGGCGCGGTCGCGCGTATTGGAGTATCTGAACTTCGCCTCGGGCAAGCTGCCGCAGGGCGTCAGCCCCTCTCTTGGTCCTGACGCGACAGGAGTGGGCTGGGTTTACGAGTATGCTGTCGAGGGAAAGGGTTACAGTCTTGCCGAGTTAAGGTCGATTCAGGATTGGTACATAAGATACCAGCTCGCAAAGGTCCCCGGTGTTTCCGAGGTCGCCTCTTTAGGCGGGTTCGTGAAGCAGTACCAGATTAACATAGACCCCACGAGGCTCATCACTCATAACGTGGCCTTGGGAGACGTCATAAAGGCCGTAAAGATGAGCAACCGCGACGTCGGCGGCAGGGTCGTCGAGATGAGCGAGCGGGAGTATATGGTAAGGGGGCTCGGCTACATCAAAGACATCCCGGATATCGAGAATATCGTTCTCAAGGCGGACAGGGCCGGAACTCCGGTAAAGATAAAAGACATAGCAAGGGTCGAACTCGGGCCGGACGAAAGGCGCGGCCTTGCCGAACTTAACGGCGAGGGCGAGGCGGTCGGCGGCATAGTCGTCATGAGGTTCGGGGAAAACGCCCTTACCGTCATACAAGGAGTGAAGGAGAAGATTAAGGAGCTTCAAGTAGGGCTGCCGCAAGGAGTAAAGATAACTCCGGTTTACGACAGGAGCGAACTAATACTTCGGGCCATAGACACGCTCAAAGAAAAACTCGTGGAAGAATTCATCGTAGTCTCGCTTGTCTGCATAATCTTCCTTCTCCACTTCAGAAGCGCTCTTGTGGCGATAGCGATGCTGCCGGTAGGCATACTCGTCTCTTTCATAGTCATGTATTCGATGGGGCTGAACGCCAACATCATGAGCCTCGGAGGCATTGCCATAGCGATAGGCGCGATGATAGACGGCGCCATAGTGATGATAGAGAACGCGCACAAGCATATCGAGAGGGGTGCGGGGAAAAAGCCCCACTGGGAGATTATCGCCGAGGCCTCGAAAGAGGTCGGGCCGGCGCTCTTTTTCTCTCTTCTGATAATCACGGTCTCTTTCATGCCTATATTTACCCTTGAAGCGCAGGAAGGAAGGCTGTTTAAGCCTCTCGCGTATACCAAGACGTTCGCCATGGCGGCGGCGGCTCTGTTGTCCGTTACGCTGGTGCCGGTATTGATGGGCATCTTCATAAGGGGCAAGATAATGCCGGAGCGCAAAAACCCGATTAGCCGGTTCCTTATCTGGCTCTACCGCCCGGCGATAATCAAGGCGCTTAAATACAAAAAGACCACGGTTTTGCTGGCTCTATTAGCGCTCTTCTCGACGGTTTATCCTCTAACGAGGCTCGGGAGCGAGTTCATGCCGCCTCTTAACGAGGGGACGCTTCTTTATATGCCCGTAACCCTGCCGGGGATATCCGTTACCAAAACAGCGGAAATTCTTCAGGTGCAGGACAGGATAATAAAGAGTTTTCCGGAGGTCGAAAGCGTTTTCGGAAAGGCCGGACGCGCCCTTACGGCGACCGATCCCGCCCCGTTCGAGATGTTCGAGACGGTGATAAACTTAAGACCCGAAAGCGAGTGGCGCGACGGCATGACGACGGAAAAACTCGTCGAAGAGATGGACACCGCCTTGCAGATGCCGGGCATTACCAACGCGTGGACAATGCCCATAAAGGCAAGGCTCGACATGCTCTCGACAGGCATACGGACGCCGGTCGGCATAAAGGTTTTTGGCAAGGACCTTGCCACGCTTGAAAAGACGGCCCTTGACGTCGAGGCGGCCGTAAAAAAGGTGGACGGGACATCGAGCGCGTACGCCGAGAGGATAGTCGGCGGTTATTATCTCGACATAAGGATAAAGCGCATCGAGGCCGCGAGGTACGGCCTTAAGATAGAGGACATTCAGGACGTAATCATGTCCGCCATAGGCGGCGAGAACGTTACGACCACCATCGAAGGCCTTGAGCGTTATGCCGTCAACGTAAGGTATAAAAGGGAGCTTCGCGACGATATAAATAAGATAGGGCGGGTGCTTGTTCCAACTATGATGGGGCAGCATATACCGCTCGAGCAGGTGGCCTTTATCGAGATTAAAAAAGGCCCTCCTGCCATAAGGACGGAGAACTCGCTCCTTACCACGTGGATATTCGTTGACGTAAGGGACAGAGACATCGGAAGCTATGTGAATGAGGCGAAGATAGCGGTCGCGGAAAACGTAAAATTCCCTCCCGGCTATTACGTTACGTGGAGCGGCCAGTACGAGTATATGGAAAGGGCTTACGAGAAGCTGAAGCTCATAGTGCCTCTTACGCTCGGCATTATATTCCTGCTCCTTTACTTCCACTTCAAGGCCATAACCGAGTGCCTCATAATCCTGCTTGCCATACCGTTCTCGCTCATAGGGGCAACGTGGATATTGTTTTTTCTGGACTATAACATAAGCATCGCGGTGGTCGTCGGCTTCCTCGCGCTCGCCGGCCTTGACGCCGAGATGGGCATAGTGATGCTCATCTATCTGACTCATGCCTATAATGACAGGACCGCGCAGGGGAAGATGAACACAAAAGCCGAACTCTATGAGGCCGTCATGGAGGGTACTGTTCAGAGGATAAGGCCCAAGATTATGACGGTAACCGCCATCATAGCTGGTCTTTTGCCGCTCATGTGGAGCACGGGGACAGGGGCGGACGTGATGAAGAGGATAGCGGCCCCGATGGTGGGAGGCATGTTCACGTCAGCCCTTCTGGAACTGCTCGTGTTGCCCGTCATATTCGCGTTCTGGAAGGGAAGGGGCTTGAAAGACTGAACGGCCTCGTCCGGGTACCCACCCAGACCCATCCTTCGGATGGGTACCCCGCGGGTCGTCCAACTTGCCGGTTTCCCCAAAAATCAAAGTCTATTTTTTGGCTCACAATCTTTCTTGACAAGGCGGTTATTCTTCCATAGAATATAATGTCTCGGCGGGCGGAGTTTTTTTCGAGGGGGCCCATAGCTCAGCTGGAAGAGCCACCGGCTCATAACCGGTTGGTCCCTGGTTCGAGTCCAGGTGGGCCCACCATTATCATCGCCGGAGCAGCGTGTTTACGAAGGAGGGGTTCTTGACGGTTTCGCTAAAGTCTCTTTTTGAGGTGCAAAAGATAGATCTTGAGATAGATTGTCTCATGAAGGAAAAAGGGCTCAGGGAAAAGGGGCTTGAAACCGAATCGGGAAGCATATCTTCCATGGACGCGGAGGCCGAAAAGCTAAAAACGGAATTGGACGCCCTCGTAAGCGGGAAGGCCGAAAAAGAAGATAAGCTCAGGGAAAACAAAGAACGGATAGAAAGAGACCAGTCAAGGCTTAACGACATAAAGAACGACAAACAGTACAAGGCCCTCACCAAAGAGATAAGCGACGCGGAAAAGGCCTCGAAACTTCTCGACATGGAAATAGCCGTTGCGACAGGTAAGATAGAAGCCGCGGAAAAGGCCCTCAAAGAAAAAGAGGCCGATATCCTGGGCAGGAAAGATTCCGTAAAATCAAAGACAATCGAGCAAGGCGTAAAAAACGAAGAATTTGAAAAAAGCATAAGCGAAAAGAAAGAA
Source organism: Thermodesulfobacteriota bacterium (assembly GCA_049303155.1). GTDB lineage: Bacteria > Desulfobacterota > GWC2-55-46 > GWC2-55-46 > DRQE01 > JBBTLC01. The sequence continues at coordinate 5,528 of JBAQMW010000099.1, forward strand.
CTCAGGGAAAAACTCGCGTCTTCCATAGATAAATCCCTCCTCAAGAAATACGAAACCATAAAGTCCAAAAGAGGCGGCATAGGCATAATCACTGTAAAGGATTCTGTTTGCCGGGCATGTTTCATGCAGATACCGCCGCAACTTTTCATCCAGCTGCAAAGAGGCTCGGGAGAACTCATAACCTGCCCCCACTGCCACAGAATCCTCTATTCCGGGACGTAGGGCGCGATGAAGGACGATTCCGGAGCAAAGAAATTCCTCGAAACCCTTAAACACACCCTTGATTTAAAAAAGACCATGCACGAGCTCGGCCTTACGGAAGACGGCGTAAGGACGCTCCTTGCGCACATCGAAAAAAAACTTTTCAAGGCGGGCGGGGTTGACGTATCCGAACTGTGCATCTATGTCGACGGCGCCTCGAGGGGGAATCCCGGAATCTCCGGCGCCGGGGCCATTATAAAAGACGTCCATGGAAAAACCATAAAAAAACTCCGCAAGCGTCTCGGCGTCGCCACGAATAACGTCGCCGAATACAGCGCCTTTGTCATGGCGCTCCGCGAGGCCAAAGGCATGGGGGCAAGGAGCGTGCACGTGTTCGCTGATTCCGAACTCCTCGTGAAGCAGATAAAGGGAGTGTATAAGGTAAAAAGCGACAACTTGAAGGCCCTCTACGCCGAGGCAGTCGGACTTATTGATTCCTTTGGCGAGTTTTCCATATCGCACATCGAAAGGGAAAAAAACTCCGAGGCCGACCGTCTTGCAAACGAGGCCATTGACGGGGTATAATAAAAACCGGAGGATGCAGGGCGGCCGCTGCCTCGATGTTGAATCGGGGTGGAGGAAAGTCCGGACACCACAGGGCAGGGAGGTCGTTAACGGCGACCGGGGGCGACCCTAGGGATTAGGGCAACAGAAAGCAAACCGCCTCGATGTTAACGCATCGGGGTAAGGGTGAAACGGCGGGGTAAGAGCCCGCCAGCGGAGCGGGCGACCGCTTCGGCTATGTAACCCCCTCCCGGTGCAAGGCCAAATAGGTTCCGTCTTAAAGGCGGCCCGTCTTTTTTTCCTTCGGGGATGGCGGAACGGGTTGGCCGCTTGAGGCTTGCGGCAACGCAAGCAGAAGATGAATGGCCGTCGCCCCGATGTTGCATCGGGGTTACAGAATCCGGCTTATCGCATCCTCCGTTTTTTATTTTCCCCTTTTTTCCGTCAATTCCTTTACCATGGCCTGCGCTTTTTCGATTTGCGCCGGCGTCATTCTTCTTGATATGTTGTCAAGGCTTTCTTCGGCCTGTTTGTTGCCTTCCGAGGCCGCAAGGCTTACCCACGCGTAAGCCGAAACATAATCCTTCCCGACGCCGCTGCCCGTAAGATACATTATGCCGAGATTGTATTCCGCCGCGGCATACCCCTCTTCCGCGGCTTTTCTGAACCACCCGACCGCATCCTCGTGGTCTCTCGGCAATCCGTTGCCGTTAAAGTACATAACCCCGAGATTATACTGCGCCACGACATGCCCTTTTTCCGCGGCCGCGCGGAACATCTTCGCCGCCTCGACGTAATCTTCGGGGCTTCCGGCGTTTTCGTGGTATATCACTCCGAGATTATACTCCGCGCCCGCGTGTCCCTCATCCGCCGCTTGTCTAAAGAGGTTGATGGCTTCTTTATAATCGAGCGGCACTCCCTTGCCTTCGTAATACATGGCTCCGAGGGCGGCCCTTGCGTCGTTATGTCCGTTCTCGGCGGCCTTCCGGTACCACATAGCCGCAAGGGCGTGGTCTTCCTGCACGCCGCTTCCGGTGAAATACATTATTCCGAGATTGTACTGCGCAACGGCGTTTCCATCTTCCGCCGGGACGCGGAATTTTTCGAGCGCGGCCGCGAAGTCGCCCCTTTCAAAGGCGTCAATCCCGTCCTCGAGTTCGCCGGAATACGCCGTTACGGAAAGACAGATGGAAAAGAAGAGCGCGGTCAAGATGCTTACAAGGTTTCGCCACGTCATATAGCCTGTTTACCATAAACTTCGGCCGATTCCAAATAAAAACAAGGTCTCTGCCTTAAATGCAGGGAATAGGGAAAAAGGCAGGGCAGGGTATAAGGAAGAGGGAAAATGGAAAAAGATAATGGAAAAAATTTAAAAGTGAAGATATTTCTTTTCTTTGCCATTTTCCTTATTCCTTATTCCTTATTCCCTTTCCCCTCTTCCCTGCCTTTTTCATCGAAGAGCTTGCTCTCGATGACCCTTAAAAGGCCGTCTAACGTGTCGGTGTTTTTGGCGGATATCGGAATCGCGTTAAGTCTTCTTGAAAGGTTTTCGACGATAATAGTGGGCACGAGGTCGGTCTTATTGAACACCAAAACCCTCGGTATGTCCGACAACCCCATCTCATCCAGAATCTTTTCGACCGTTTCGATATGGGCTTCCATCCGGGGGTCGCTTATGTCAACGAGATGCAACAGCGCGTCCGCGTCTAACATTTCTTCCAAGGTGGCGCGGAAGGCCTTTTTAAGTTCCTCCGGCATGTTCCTTATGAACCCGACCGTGTCGGTTATGATCGCGTCGCGCTCTCTCGGAAAACGAAGCCGCCGCGAGGCCGTGTCGAGCGTGGCGAAGAGTTTATCTTCGGTTAATGTCGAGGATTTCGTGAGGGCGTTCAAGAGGGTGGATTTGCCGGCGTTCGTGTAGCCCACTATCGAGATTATCGGCACGCCGGACTTCCCGCGCCGCCTTCTTCTTTCGATGCGGCCGCGGCTTAGGTGTTCGAGTTCCTTTTCGAGGTGCGTTATCCTGTCCTGGACCCTGCGCCTGTCCACTTCGAGCTTTGTCTCTCCCGGCCCTCTTCCTCCGATTCCTCCGGCAAGGCGCGAGAGGCTCGTGCCCTTGCCCGTGAGTTTCGTGAGGATGTATTTCAACTGCGCGAGTTCGACCTGCACTTTGCCGTCGCGGGAGTGCGCCCTTCTCGCGAATATGTCGAGTATGAGCTGGGTCCTGTCTATTACCTTGAGTTCCGTAACTTCCCCTATCTCCCTTATCTGGCCGGGAGAGAGGTTTTGGTCGAATATGAGAAGGGTTGCTTCTTTTTGAAGGGCGTTTATGACAATCTCCTTGAGTTTCCCTATGCCGACCAGGTATTTGGGGTTGAGTTTTTTCGGCCTCTGCCACGCGACGTCAAGGACCACTACGTCGCTCGTTTCCGCAAGGCATTTGAGTTCTTCGAGTGAGGCAATCTGTTCGTCTTTTGGTTTCGTAGAGACGCTCACGAGTATGGCCCGCTCCCTTTTATCTGATACGTTTCGCGTCGCGGCCCTTCCGATTTCATCTTCGAGGGATTTCAAGAATTCGGCCATGTCGAGAGAAAAATCGTGGAATTTCATTGGCGGCTCGATATTAAAGACAGAGCCGGCCGCGTTAAGAGGTTTGATATGGGCGAAGTATAAATCCTTCGGAAGCCCGTCCTCTCCGACCCCTATGGCCGCCATGCAGTCCAATCGGAGGATAGCCAAGTCCGTTAAATCGTCCTGCGATAGGGCTTCGTTTTTAAGGTGCGTGTGCACGCACCTTACCCCGCGAAGAGGCTTTTTTCCGAGAGGATAATCTGCGAGCACGGGAATCAGTATTTCCTTTTCATTCCCGGCTATTACCGCGACTATCGCGCCCTTCCGGTTTATGATGACGCCTATCTGGCGGCGTATCTCGAAGGAAAGTTCGGCGAGGTATCGCGCCAATTCCGGCGTTATGAGGCTATCCGGCGGAATCTTTCTCCTGTAAACGTGTTCGAGAAGTTTTATTTGGCCTGACTTCAGGCCCGTGGTGTTGCCGTAGACTTGAGTAATGAGTTGCCTCCTTGTGGCATATCTATTTATGAGTATCATTATATCAGCACGCGGGGCAACGGGCAACGCGGTTTTTTCGCGCCGGTCAGGGGTGATTTTTTTCTTTCGCAATAAGGCCGTTTTATGGTAAATATTCGGGTAAAGGTATTTTTGAGAGGAGGCGCCGGATACGGTTCCTCCCTTTTTCAAAGGGAGGTCAGGAGGGATTAATGAAAGAGTTGTCATATCTCGAGGCAGACCCGGAGATAGTCGCCAAGATGATGGGCACGTGCGTTCTGGACACCTTTGACGAGGAGCATCTCGTCGGGCTCTTGAATACGAGCAGGATACGTTCCTACGCTCAGGGCGAGAGGATAATAGAAGAGGGCGCGACGGATACATGGATATACATGCTCATATCCGGCAAGGTGAGGGTCGAGAAAAAGGGGATCGACCTCTGCGTGTTCGAGAGGTCGGGGGACATATTCGGCGAGATGGCCGTCATTACGGGAAGCCCGCGCTCGGCGTCGGTCTACGCAGTCGAAAACTCGCGGTGCCTCGCAATGGACGCGGGCTTCATGTTTACCCTGTCCGATACGGAGAAGGTGCTTTTTATCTGCGCCCTTTTCAGGATATTCGTCGAGGTCTTGACCAAAAGGCTAAAGGTAATGAACGAAAAGTTGGTTCAGCTGAATCTTGAGTGGAGCGTTTGGTAGGGAGGCTGTTTTTATGGCAAGAGAATACAAAATACTTGTCGCGGGGAATTTTAAAAAAACCTCCCGGACCCTCGAAGTCTTGAACCCATACGATAAAAGCCTCGTCGGCGTAACGTATCTCGCGGGGCCGGACGAGGCTGACGAGGCAATAAAAGCGGCAATAGAGGCCTTCGAGATTTTAAAAAATCTTTCCGCCCATAAAAGGGCGGGGATACTCGAAAAGACCGCCGACGGCATAATGAAGATAGCCGAAGAATTCGCCGCGATCATCTCCCTCGAAGCAGGGAAACCCATAACAGAGGCGAGGGCCGAGGTAAAAAGGGCTATAAACACCTTCCGCATAGCGGCAGAGGAAGCGAAAAGGATGAGCGGGGAGGTGTTGCCTCTCGATATAGCCGAAGGCTCGGAAAAAAGAACGGGCATCGTAAAGAGATTTCCGGTTGGGCCTGTTCTGGCGATAACTCCGTTTAATTTCCCCCTTAATCTCGTAGCGCACAAGGTTGCTCCGGCCATAGCCTGCGGATGCCCTGTTATAGTGAAGCCGGCCGATAAAACCCCTATTAGCGCCATAATGTTGGGACGCATAATAAACGATTCCGGTCTTCCCCCGGGCGGCATAAGCGTTTTACCGTGCGACATTCCCGTTGCCGAGGGGCTTGTAATTGACGGGAGGATAAGAAAACTCACCTTTACCGGAAGCCCGGGGGTCGGGTGGATGCTTAAAGGCAAGATTCCCGAAAAGAAGGTTACGCTCGAGCTTGGCGGAAACGCGGGGGTTATAATCGAAGAAGACGCTGACATCGAGACAGCGGCGAAAAGATGCGTTTCAGGAGGTTTTGCCTACGCAGGGCAGGTATGCGTCTCGGTGCAGAGGATATTCGTTCAAACGCGGGTCTTCGAGGACTTCAAAGAGAAACTCGTGGCCAACGTGAAGGCGTTAAAACTCGGAGACCCGCTTGACAACGCTACGCAGGTCGGCCCCATGATAAGCGAGGCCGCGTTAAAGAGAGCCGAGGAGTGGGTAAAAGAGGCGATAGAGGCCGGAGCCGTAATCCTTATCGGAGGGAAAAGAAGAGAGGGAACCATCTTCGAGCCGACCGTGCTCACGAACGTAAGGCCTATGATGAAGGTCTGCTCCGAGGAGGTTTTCGCGCCGATTGTTACCATCGAGCCTTTCGATGATTTTTATAAGGCTGTCCGTGCCCTGAACGACTCGAAGTACGGGCTTCAGGCGGGGGTGTTCACGAGGGACATAAAAAAGATATTTTACGCCTACGAGAATATCGAGGCCGGAGGGGTCGTAATAAACGACGTGCCGAGTTTCAGGGTTGACAGCATGCCTTACGGAGGAGTGAAGCAAAGCGGTTGCGGAAGGGAAGGAGTAAGGTACGCAATGGAGGAGATGACCGAGCCGAGGTTGCTTGTTTTGAATCTGTCGTAAGGGGGACTTGTTACATGAATAAAACGGCCGCCCTTAATTTTTACCGCTATTTTTTATATAACGTTTGACGTTTAACGCGTTGCGTTATACAATGTCATTGTGATTAAATCGTTCAAAGACCGCGAGACCGGCAAGGTGTATTCCAGGAAAGGGTCAAGGAAATTGCCGCGCGATATACAGCCGGTTGCGCTTAGAAAATTAGTAATGGTCAATAACGCTCGGCGCATCAATGATTTAAGGGTTCCCCCCGCGAACAGGCTCGAAAAGTTAAGCGGCAACCGCGCGGGGCAATACAGCGTAAGAATAAATGACAAGTGGCGCATTTGTTTTGTCTGGAAAGACGGCGATACGCATGACGTTGAAATAACAGATTACCATTGAGGAGCAAGGACGTGGAAAAGAAAAAATTGCACCCTGTTCATCCGGGAGAGATTCTTCTTGAAGAATTTCTCAAACCGATGGGTTTGAGCCAAAATCGGCTCGCCTTGGGTATCGGCGTGCATCCGCGGAGAATAAACGAGATAGTTCTCGGAAAGAGGAAGATTACGGCGGACACTGCGCTTAGGTTGGCCAGATTTTTCGGAATATCGGCGGAGTTTTGGCTCGGTTTGCAGTCGCAGTACGACCTTGAGGTTACCTCTGACGAACTCGGCGAACGTTTGGACAAGGAAGTGAAGGAATACTCGGGAGTGGCGTGAGATGAAAAATAAAAGCGTATTCGTTCAAAAAAATCCTTGAATTTTGTCTTTCAGAGGAGTAATATAGAATAATACTGTGTATACAGTATACATAAATTCTGGTTCCCCGCTTAAGATTGCGGGGACAAGCCAAGGAGGTAATTTTAAAGATGTCTCTTAAAATCAGCGAAGATTGCGTTGCCTGCGGCGTATGCCTGCCGGAGTGCCCGGTTTCAGCCATAAGCGAGGGAGACCCGCTTTACGTCATTGACCCGGCCGTATGCATTGAATGCAAGGGCTACTATGACACGCCTAAGTGCGCCGAGGTTTGTCCCACGGCCGCTTGCGTGCCTGCCTAATCAAATCCTTTTTGTCATGCCGGATTCTCTTCAGCGTCTCTTTAAAAAACGAGATTCCGAAACAAGTCCGGAATGACAACTTGGCGTCTAATCGCAAAAAGGCCGGCTTACGGAGGTCGTGGAGGTTTTTGAGGCCGGCCCTTTTATAGGTATTCAAGGGGGCCGCGCCCAGCACCACTTTCGTAAAACGATATGTATTGCCT
>JBAQMW010000100.1:0-15990 GCA_049303155.1 Thermodesulfobacteriota bacterium
GGATATATATGTTCTGGTCGCAGCATATAGTGATATGGTACGGCGATTTGCCTAACCTCACGGCGCCGCTGCTTAAACAGCAAGAAGGCAACTTCGCCCCGGTATTTTATCTGATGCTGCTTACGGTTTTCATAATACCCTTCTTTGCGCTTCTGTTCAGGCGCATAAAGCTCAACACGCTTTCTCTTTCGACAGTCGGAGTGGTAATTTGCATTGGCGTATGGATAAACCGCTACCTCATGGTTATACCGGTATTTGCCGACGGAGAAAAAAGCGTGTTTGCGACATACACAGGCGTATCGCTTCTTTTTTCGGGGCTTGCCTTCGTAATCCTGTCTTTTATCGCTTTCAAAGCTCTTTTCCCGGGCGTAAATCTTGTCCCGGCTCCGCTTCCGGAAGAAAACCACTGACCTTTTCCTTGCGATGTCATAAAATCTTTCTTGCTTTCACGGCGGTTATATACTACTTTTAGGCAGGTGAAGGGCGGGTATATGCTTTGTATCGGAGATGAATTATCCGCATAAGGTCTTTTTCATACGCCGTCCGATTCCGCGCAAGTCAAAATAAATGGTATCGCGCATATGAAATACATCGACGAGTTCAGGGACAGGGAATCCATACAGGCTCTTCTCGAAGAGATAAAAAAGTTCTCCTCTGTCGAGGCCTCGATAATGGAGATATGCGGAACCCATACCCATTCCGTGTCCAAATACGGCATAAGGGGGGCGCTCCCGAAAAACATAAGGCTTATCTCAGGCCCGGGATGCCCCGTATGCGTTACTCACCAATCGGACATAGACTCGATAATAGATTTTTCGCGTAACGATAAAACTGCCGTAATCGCGACCTTCGGAGACATGCTCCGGGTGCCGGGGACTTTTTCGACCCTTGAGAACGAAAGGGCGCTTGGCTCGGACATAAGGATAGTGTATTCTCCTCTCGCTGCCCTCGACATTGCCAAGGAAAACCCCTCCAAAAAAGTGCTCTTTTACTCGGTCGGCTTTGAAACTACAGCCCCTACGGTTGCGGCGAGCATAATAGAGGCCAAAAGAAAAAACATCAAAAACTTTACCGTATTTTCGCTCCATAAGCTCACGCCTCCGGCCATGAAGGCCCTACTCGACTCAGGCGACGTTTTGGTGGACGGCTTTATCTGTCCCGGACACGTTACGGCCATAATAGGCGCAAAGGCGTATGAGTTTATCGCACGCGACTACGGGCATCCCTGCGTCGTATCGGGGTTCGAGCCTGTTGACGTGCTTTACTCGATATACATGCTTTTAAGGCAGCTCTATACGGGCGAGGTAAAGATAGAGATAGAGTACGACAGGGTCGTAAGCAGGGACGGCAACAAAAAAGCGCAGGAACTCATGGCGGCTGTTTTCGAGCCGAGGGGCTCGGCATGGAGAGGCATAGGGCTTATACCGGAAAGCGGACTCAAGATAAGCTCACCCTACGCGGAATTTGACGCGGAGCAAGTGTTAGGGCTAAAAGCGGCCGACTCGTCATACGTCGAAGAGACAGGGGCATGCGCCTGCGCCGACGTTTTAAAAGGGCGCATAACGCCCTTTGAGTGTCTGCTCTTCGCCAATCCCTGCACGCCTGAAAACCCGATGGGCCCTTGCATGGTGTCTTCGGAAGGAACGTGCGCGGCCTATTATAAATACGAAAGGGTGTCATAACCCATGAAAAGCGGCACGATACTCTTATCGCACGGCGCAGGCGGAAAACTCTCCCACAATCTCATACAGGACGTATTCCTCAAGGCCTTCAAGAATCCCTTTCTCGAACCTCTTAACGATCAGGCCGTGTTTTCGTCTCCGGGCAAAAGGCTCGCCTTCACGACTGATTCCTACGTCGTAAGCCCGATTTTTTTCCCGGGCGGAGACATCGGCAAACTCTCGGTTTGCGGCACGATTAACGACCTCGCGGTCGGAGGGGCCACGCCTCTTTATCTTAGCGCTTCTTTTATAATAGAAGAGGGTCTGGCGTTGGAGGAACTCAAGAAGGTTGTCGAGAGCATGGCAAAGACCGCCCTTTCTGCCGGAGTCAAGATTGTAACCGGCGACACGAAGGTCGTTGAAAAGGGCAAGGCTGACAGGCTCTTCATAAATACCGCAGGGGTCGGCGTCATACCCGACGGAGTGGATGTCGGCCCGTCTTTTATGGAGCCGGGGGACGCGGTGTTAATCTCAGGCACTGTCGGAGACCACGGGGTAAGCGTGATGAGAGAAAGAGGCATGATTAACCTCGACGTGGACGTGGTGAGCGACTGCGCGCCGCTTCACGAACTTTCCTCCGCCGTTATCGCGACCGGCTTCGTCAAGGCCATGAGGGACCCGACAAGGGGAGGACTCATAACCACGCTTAACGAACTTGCCCTTTCTTCGGGTCACGGGATACTCGTTAAAGAGGAAAAGATTCCGGTGAAGGAAGAGGTCAGGGGCGTTTGCGAGATTCTGGGGTTCGACCCGATGTATCTCGCGAACGAGGGAAAGATGATTTGCATAGTTGCTAAAGGCGGGGCAAAAGACGTATTAACGGCAATGAGAAAAAACCCGCTCGGCAAGGACGCGGAGATAATAGGGGAAGTCATAGGGGAAAGAAACGGCAAGGTGCTCCTTGAAACCTCTCTCGGAAGCAGAAGGATAATGGAGATGTTATCCGGCGAGCAGCTACCGAGGATATGTTAGAGGACAGGGCGTCATAACTTCGCATACCTGCGTTACTCCTCGGCTCGTCGCTGCGGCGTATAAAAAATACGCCTCGCTCCTCACCTTCGTCGCGCCCGACCCACGCTTTGCGTGGGTGCCCCCTGCTTTGTTCTGACACCCTGTCTGTGCCATAGGCGGGGTTGAGATGAAATCCATGAAAAACAAATTCTTCGCCATATTGTTTTTAGTCTTGATTCCATGGCATAGTAACGCGCCTGCGGCAGACACGCCGGAAGAATCTCCCGTAGTTTCCCTTATAGCGGTCGGCGACATAATGCTATCGAGGGGAGTTGCCGGAAGGATAAGAAGGAATAACGACCCGAACTACCCGTTCATCAAGGTGAGGGATTTTCTCAAAACCGGCGATATAGTTTTCGGCAATCTCGAATGTCCGATTACGGACGGCAGAAAGATAGTGTCAAAGGAGATGGTCTTCCGCGCCGACCCGTCGTCAGCGGGCGCTCTTAAGCAAGCGGGCTTTACAGTCCTTTCCCTCGCCAATAACCACTCTCCCAACTTCGGTAAAAAAGGGCTTGTTGACACCTTTTCCAACCTTGACGCAAAAGGCATAAAATACGCAGGGGCCGGGATTGACGGGGCAGAGGCCAATAGTCCGGCGTATATAAACGTGAATGAAATGAGTTTCGCGTTTCTCGCCTATAACGACCCTGACGTCGTGCCGAGTTCTTACGAGGCAACGGAAAAGCGCGCCGGAACCGCCTTCATGAGAATTGATAAGATGACAGAGGCCGTGAAGAAGGCCGCAGAAAAAGCGAAGTTCGTCATAGTTTCCATGCATTCCGGAAATGAATACGATTACGAACCTAACGAAGCGCAGAAAAAATTCGCCCGCGCCGCCATAGATGCGGGAGCGGAACTCGTCATAGGCCACCACCCGCACGTAATCCAGCCTGTCGAAAGGTATAACGGTAAACTTATCTTCTACAGCCTCGGAAACTTTATCTTCGACCAGAGCGAGCCCAAGGAAACCAAAGAGGGAGTCATGGTTAAATTCCTCTTCACTAAAGACGCCTTGAAGAGCGTTGAGACCGTGCCTGTTTTCATAGAGCATTATGCACAGCCGAGGCTCATGGAAGGGGAAGATGGGAGGCAGGTTGTCGAGAGGCTTAAGATACCGCAAGAAGAAAAAGATGTTTTATCGTCAGACGTTTTGACGGAGAATCGAGGCGCCTTGGCGTTTTGATTTAAATCCGAATCGAGCCGGTTTGTCATTGCGAGCGTAGCGAAGCAATCTCGTGATTGTAAATATGAGATTGCTTCGGGATAAAGCCCCTCGCAATGACAACTTATTCCTCCTCAAAAAACTCCATCCCTCTCGCAAGGTAATCGTCAACCGACACGTCGTTATGATTTTTGCCTTCTATTATAACAACGTCCTTTTCGCCGCCCCACGCGATGGCGAGTTTTAAAGAGTGTTCCGGTTTAACGAGGGTGTCCTTTTCAGCTATGACGAATAATGCCGGGGTACTTATGTTGGGCGCCCTTGATAAAGAGTCGAACGGGTGTTTTAAGATAAGGCTTACCGCGACATACGGGAACACTTCCTTTGCAATATTTTCAATGCTGTCCGGAGGCGATACGAGGATAGTCTTTTTTATCGGCCTGTTTTCCGCAAGATACACGGAAACAGCGCTTCCCATGCTTCTTCCTATCGTCGATATGTCTTCCTTGCGAACGTCTTCCCTGCTCGACACGTAGTCGTATATCATGAGAGAGTCTTCGAAAATCTCCTTTTCACCGGGAGTTCCGGCGCTTTGTCCGTACCCCCTGTAATTGAAAAGAATGAGAGACCTGCCCTTGAATTTCTTAAGTTCCGGAATCATCCACGAGACTTCTTCCGCGTTGCCTCCGAAGTATATGAAAGCAGGGGAGTTCTCTACTGCGGAATCTTTCACGAACCAGCCGTGAATCCTAACCCCGTCCGATGATGTAAGACTAAGTTCCTCGGCATCGGGGAATTCTTTTTTTATTGTTTCGAGTCTTTCCTCGCTTATGTGTTGAGGGAAGAATAGGAGGTTTTCCTGCGCTAAAAAAAGATACGCGGAACCGAATACGTATATTCCAAGGGCAACGGCGAGCACATGCATTATTCTGCTCCATATCGGCGAATGTTTTGACGAAGCGTTCGGATTCGGCATAGATTGACGCTTGAATATCATTACCACACGGCGCGGAGCGAGTAAAGGGCCGAGAAAAGGTTCCCCCCTTTTTCAAAGGGCTGGGTTCCCGTTGCGCGAAGCCATTGCAACGGGAAGCGGGGGGATTTTTGTATTTATCTTTTTCATGTCTTTATAGTAGTATATTGGGAAACCGAATTTTCACAGGAAAGGCAAAGGCGCCATGAAGAAGAAACAAAGACACTTGATACTCGTCTCGAACGACGACGGCATAAGGAGCGAGGGCATAAAGCGTCTTGCCGCGGCGTTAAAAACGCTCGGAGACGTTTACGTGGTCGCGCCCGACAGGGAAAGAAGCGCCGCGAGCCATTCCCTTACTCTTCATAGGCCTCTCAGGGTCGAAAAGATAGGCACGAGAGAGTACGCGGTTGACGGCACCCCCACGGACTGCGTAACCCTTGCCCTTAACGGCATACTTCCGGCAAGGCCTTCCATAGTGGTTTCAGGCATAAATAAGGGATGGAACTTGGGTGAGGACGTTTCTTATTCAGGAACCGTGTCTGCCGCCATGGAAGGAACCCTCTTGGGCATACCGTCAATCGCGATGTCGCTCGCGTCTAAAAAGAACTTCGATTTTAAAAACTCCGCAGGGGTCGCCAAGAAAATCTCTTCCATGGTTCTCGAAAAAGGTCTTCCGAAAGACACTCTCCTTAATGTCAACGTGCCGGCAATAAAAAAAATAAAAGGATACAGGATAACGCGCCAGGGCAAGCGCGTCTTCGGCGGGGACGTGGTAACGGAGAAGGTTGATCCGAGGGGAAGGAAGTATTATTGGATAGGCGGCGACATGCTTCGGTGGGAAGGCGGGGAGGATACGGACTTTGCCGCGGTCTTAAAGGGCTGCGTGTCCATCACCCCCATACACCTCGACATGACGAACTACGCGGCCATAAGCGAACTCCTCTACTGGAAGATATAAGGGATGAAAAAAGACGGCTACGTCAGGCTCAGAAAAAAGATGGTCGAAACGCAACTTGCGCCGAGGGGCATAAAAGACCCTAAGGTATTGAAGGCCATGGAGACGGTCGAGAGGCATCTTTTCATGGAGGAGGCCCTTATCGGACAGGCCTACAGCGATTTTCCCCTGCCGATAGGGGAGGGACAGACGATATCACAGCCCTTCATGGTGGCGTACATGACCGAGGCGCTTAAACTCACCGGAGACGAAAAGGTTCTTGAGATAGGCACGGGGTCCGGCTACCAGAGCGCCGTGCTTTCGCTCGTCTGCAGGAGGGTTTTTTCGATAGAACGCGTCCACGCCCTCGCAATAAAAGCGAGAAAACTCCTCGACAGCCTTCACTATTCGAACGTCATAATAAGGATAGACGACGGCACGCTCGGGTGGAAGGACGAGGCGCCGTTCGACGCCATAATAGTCACCGCGGCCTCTCCCGACGTTCCGAATGCCTACCTCGAACAGCTCTCCGAAGGCGGCAGGCTCGTCATACCGGTCGGAGGGGAGTTTGTTCAGGAACTAATCCGTATCACTAAAAAGAACGGAAGATTCATAAGGGAAGACCTCGGAGGATGCAGGTTCGTCAAGCTCGTCGGCAAAAACGGATGGCAGGTGGAGGCTTGATGAATATATTGAGAAGACTTTACGATTGGGTTCTGTCGTGGGCCCATACGCCTTACGGGATTCCGGCACTTTTCATTCTGGCGTTCGTTGAGTCGATTTTTTTTCCGATACCGCCCGACGTGCTGTTGATAGCCCTATGCGTGGCCTTGCCCGCCAAATCTTTCAGATACGCCGTAGTATGCTCGGTCGGTTCGGTTTTAGGAGGGGTATTCGGATACCTTATCGGATTTTATTTCATGGATACGGTCGGGTATCATATCGTCAAGATTTACGGCCTGAGCGAAAACTATATCTACATACAAGGGCTTTACTCGAAATACGACGCTTGGGCCGTGGCCATCGGCGGGTTCACTCCCATACCTTACAAGGCCTTTACCATAAGCGCCGGGGCTTTCAAGATAGATTTTACCGTATTTCTCGTTGCGTCAGCGCTCAGCCGCTCCGCGAGATTTTTCATCGTCGCCGGCCTCATATACCGTTACGGGCCAACGATAAAAAAATACATAGACAAGTATTTTAATATTTTTACGTTCGTATTCATCGCTCTCCTGATACTCGGATTCTTGGTTCTCGGGGGCGTTTTGAAATAAGCGATTATGCGGGAACGTCGCCTCATAGTGGTTCTAATAACGGCGTATCTCTGCGTTACGGGATGCGCGGCCGGTCCTTCCCATAAAGGCGTATTTCACAGGGTGGGCAAGGGAGAGACCCTCTGGAGGATAGCAAACGCCTATGGCGTGGGATTGCAGGACTTGGCCGAGACCAATAACATAAAAGACCCTACGCAAATTAAAACAGGACAAAGACTTTTTATCCCCGGTAAGAGATCTCTCCGCAAAGTGGATAAATCTCTTCCCGAGCCTCCTCCGAAAAATAGAAAAGTCGTCGTTGAAAAGGGAAGATTCGCGTGGCCCGTAAAAGGCGTTGTTACGTCTCCCTACGGCATGAGGAACGACGTCATGCATCACGGCATAGACATAGCCGCACCGAGGAATACGCCCGTTCGGGCGTCGGAATCAGGCGAGGTGGTCTATGCGAACGACGGCATGAGAGGATACGGAAACGTCGTGATACTAAAGCATGACAAAGACTTCTATACTGTTTACGCCCATAACGAGAAAAATCTCGTAAAAGCAGGGGAAAAGGTAAAGAAGGGTTCAGCCATAGCCCTTGTCGGAGATACGGGGAACGCCGAGGTTTATCATGTTCACTTTGAGGTGCGTCAGGGCAAAAAGACCAGGAATCCGCTTTTTTTCTTGCCATAATAAATATTTTATTGTATAAAGTTACGGTAGTTACTAATTAACCTTCAGCCGGATGCACCAGCCTTTGATAAATAGAAAGGAGCGTTCACCGGTAATATGGTTATAAACAGGAAAAGTAACTCTGCCCTTAAATCCCAAAACCGCTTCGTCGGAGTTTATCGAAAACTATCGGCGAAGGCCGCTTCTTATCCCATTACCGACACCATAAAGGCCTATTTCGACAGCATAAGAAAGTATCCCCTTTTGACCGCTGACGACGAAAAGATCCTTTCAAAACGCATAGGCAGAGGCGATAAAGCAGCAAGAAGAACAATGATCGAGGCTAATTTAAGGCTCGTCGTGAATATCTCCAAAAGGTACATGGGGAGAGGGCTTCCGTTCCAGGACCTCATAGAAGAGGGCAACATAGGGCTTATAAAGGCGGTCGAAAGGTTCAAGCACGCTAAGGGCTGCAAGTTCTCGACCTACTCGACGTACTGGATAAGGCAATCCGTGGAGAGGGCGATACTCAATCAGGCCGACGTCGTCCGGCTCCCGATACACGTATCGAACGACATATTCAAGATGGGCAAGGTTGAAACCGAATTCAGAAGAAAGTATAATAGGGAGCCGTCAACAACGGAACTTGCCGCGAACATGGGCATAAGCGGCAGGTATCTGAAAAAACTTTCGATAATCACGCGCAAGAGCCTCTCGATGAATACCGCCTTTAATGACGACACGGACGAAACGCTCCTCGACAGGCTGGAGGACGAAAAGGCTATCTCTCCGGTGGACTCGATAAGCGCGGAGATGAAGACCAGGGAACTCAAAAAATGGCTTTCAATCCTCGACGCCAAGGAAAACAAGATAATAAAGCTCAGGTTTGGCATCAACAGCGAGCCGGAAACCCTCGAGGACATAGGGAAAAAGCTCGGCGTAACGAGAGAGAGGATTAGGCAGATAGAGACAAGGGCGCTCGTAAAGCTCAAAAAATACATGTTTGAGAGAAACATAACTTCGTCCGATTTGATTTGAACGTGAAACTTCTAAAAACGTTTTTGAACTGAGTCTTTGGATTTTTTCCCCTCTCCCACTTATGGGGAGAGGGTGGCGGGGGTCGGGGGAAGATTTTTGATAATAAAAACAGAACGGAGACATCACTGTGGAGCATCTTAAAAAAGCAATACGCGACGTTCCTGACTTTCCGAAAAAAGGCATACTCTTTAAAGACATCACTACCCTTTGCCAGGACCCTCTGGCGTTTCAGAGGATGGTTGACGTAATGGGACACCGCTACATAGGGAAAAAGATAGACATGGTCGTCGGGATAGAGGCGAGGGGATTCGTGGTCGGAGCGGCTCTCGCTTACAAACTCGGCGCAGGGGTGGCGCTCGCGCGCAAACCAGGCAAACTTCCGTGGAAGACCCATAAGGCGTCTTATTCGCTCGAATACGGCAAGGACTCTTTGGAGATGCATAAAGACGCGATTAAAAAAGGCCAGCGTGTCATAATAGCCGACGACCTCCTCGCAACCGGCGGCACGGCTAGCGCCGTAGTGAGCCTTGTCGAAAAACTCGGCGGAAAAATCGTGGAGTGCGCCTTCATGGTGGAACTCAACGACTTGAAGGGCAGGAAAAAACTCAAGCCTCATAAGGTGTTTTCGCTTCTTCAGTACTGATTTTTCATATTGACACGAGCGGGCGAATTATGTTTAGATTATCCGCATAATTCAAGCCCCCGTAGCTCAGTAGGATAGAGCAACGGATTCCTAATCCGTGTGCCGGACGTTCGAATCGTCTCGGGGGCGCCAATAAAATCAGGGGGTTGCTGGTTTTCCGCAGCCCCTTTCAAATTTGAAAAAGTGACTACAACCGACCACATCTTCACTTGTATTTACCACGCCCTGCCATAACCAACGTAAGGTTAAGCAATTATATTAATGAAGTATGTAAGATTTATCTTGACTTACATGCAGAGTTACGCTATATATTGAATACAGATCGCAATACGCCGCATCTTCGTATTTCCCATCTTGGATAGCTTCCCTATTTCAATTTCTTTATTTTGGCGGATGTCGTTTGACTTAAACGGAGTTTGTTCCCGCGGCATGCGTCACGCAATAAACATCCTGAAAACCTCATCAATGAGCCTGTAAGAATACCTGCCCGAACTCCATCGTGACGTTCATCAACATGTCGGCGCGCCAAAGGGGGATGTCTTTCTATGGACGCTGTTATACTTGCCGGCGGCTTTGGCACAAGACTCGGCAGCATCGTCAAAAACGTCCCGAAGCCCATGGCTGACGTTAACGGAAGGCCGTTTCTTTGTTTCTTGCTGGACTATCTCCTGCGGGAGGGCGTAAGCAAGGCGATACTGTCGGTAGGATATAAGCACGAGGCAGTACGGAATTATTTCGGAACCGGTTACAACGGCCTCGCGTTGGAATACGCAGTTGAAAGCGAGCCGCTTGGCACGGGCGGCGCGATAAGGAAGGCGATGAAGTCGGTGGACGGCAATGATTTCTTCGTTCTTAACGGCGACAGCTTTTTCGACGCTTCGCTCGCGAAACTCGCGGAGTTTCACCGTTCAAAAGGCGGTGCTCTGACATTGGCGTTAAAGCGCATGGAAAACTTCGACAGGTATGGCGCGGTCATTGTCGAAGACGCAGCGGTAGCCGGTTTTAACGAAAAGACGTTCGTAAGAAGCGGCTACATAAACGCCGGAGTTTATTGCGTGAACAAGGCGATAGGTTACGCCTTTGAAAAATTCCGCTACGCTACAAGGTTTTCTTTCGAGACAGATTTTTTGCAGGAAAAATTCAGGGAGATAAAAATCAACGCGTTTATATGCGGCGGTTACTTTATAGACATAGGAATACCCGAAGACTTTGAACGCGCGAAGACAGAGATGAAGTCTTTTCATGTGGGGGCTTGTTAGTGATTATCTCACGCACACCTCACAGGATTTCTTTTTTCGGCGGAGGGACCGACTATCCATCGTGGTATCAGAAGCACGGCGGCAAGGTGCTCGGCGCCGCCATAGACAAATACTGCTACATAACCTGCAGGGAACTGCCTCCGTTTTTCAAACACAAGTACAGAATCGCGTATTCGAAGGTCGAGACCGTAAACATGCCGCGCGACATCGCGCACCCGGCGGTGAAGGGCGTACTCGCCTACATGAACGTCAAGGAAGGGCTTGAGATACACCATGACGGCGACATTCCCGCCAGAAGCGGCATGGGTTCAAGTTCCGCCTTTACCGTCGGCTTTCTAAGGGCGCTTTACGCGTTTCACGGAAAGGTCGTATCGAAAGAAGACCTTTACAGGGAAGCGATACACATCGAGCAGAATCTGATAAAGGAAAACGTCGGCTCGCAGGACCAGGTCTGGGCCGCGTGCGGAGGGTTCAATACAGTAGAGTTTCTGGAAAACGGAGAGATACTCGTCAAACCGGTCGTAATGGACGAAAAACGCATGAGGAGCTTCGAAAATAAATTCATGCTTTTCTATACCGGCATATCGCGGTTAGCCTCGAAGATAGCGCGCGAGCAGATACGAAACACCCATAAAAACACGCCCGACTTGCATAGGATGCGGAAACTCGTCGACGACGCCCATTCCATACTGACGTCCGGCGGGAGATGCTTCACTGACTTCGGCGCTCTTTTGAACGAAACATGGCAGATGAAGAAAAAACTTTCAAGCAAGATTACGACCGAAGAGATAAACGTCATATACGACACGGCCATAAAGAACGGTGCAATCGGAGGAAAACTCCTCGGCGCCGGCGGAGGCGGCTTCATAGTGTTTTACGTTGAAGAAGAAAATCAAGCGAGGGTCAAAGAGGCGTTGAAGAACTACCTGCACATACCTTTCAAGTTCGACTTCACGGGTTCGGAGATTATAGTCTACAGGCCTAATCACCACGGCCAAAACGGGAGCAAGCGATGAAGTTCGAACTGGCAAGCTCGACATGGGGGGAGGAAGAGAAACTGGCCATAAGGGAAGTGGTGGATTCCAACATCTTCACGATGGGCAGGAACGTGAGGGAATTCGAGGAAAAATTCGCGCATTACTTCGGTATGAAGTATGCCGTGATGGCCAACTCGGGGTCTTCGGCCAACCTTATCGCAGTGGCCTCTCTTTTTTACAGAAAAAATGGCGCTCTTAAAAGGGGCGACGAGGTCATAGTGCCGTGCGTATCGTGGGCGACTACATTCCATCCGCTCCACCAGTACGGGCTTAAGTTGAAATTCGTGGACATAGACCTTCAAACCCTGAACTATGACGTCGCGGCTCTTAAAAAAGCCGTAACTGGCGAAACGAAGATGATAGTAGCCGTAAGCATTCTCGGCAACCCGTGTCAATTCGACGAGATAACGAAGCTCTGCATTGATAAAGACATAATACTTTTCGAAGACAATTGCGAATCAATGGGCGCCAAATTCGACGGCAGATATACCGGCACGTTCGGCCTCGTAAACACCTTCTCCACCTTTTTTTCCCATCACATCTCGACCATGGAGGGCGGGCTTGTCCTCACGAACGACAAGGAAATATTCAACCTCCTGAAGGCTCTGAGAAATCACGGCTGGACGAGGGACCAGGACGAGGACAGTCCCGTATTCGAAAGACGCGACGACGATTTTTACGAGGCATACAGATTCATACTGCCGGGCTACAACGTGCGTCCCGGCGAGATACACGGCGCGCTTGGCAAAGCGCAACTCGACAAGTTAGATGCGTTCCTCAAGATAAGAAGAATGAACGCGGCGCACTTCGTAAACCTTTTCAAGAACGACGGCAGATTCATCATACAGAAGGAGGCGGGAGAAAGTTCGTGGTTTTGTTTCACCATGATAGTCAAGCCCGGCGCAGGACTCGACAGGCAGCGCGTAATCCGAAGGCTCAAAGAGGCCGGCATAGAGCATAGGATAATAACCGGAGGAAACATACTCAGGCACGACGTGGTAAAGCACTACGACCACGTTGTCCACGGCTCCGCCAACGCCGACATCGCCCATTATAACGGATTTTTCGTCGGCAACCATCCCTATGACTTGAGGGATAAGATAGATTATCTTCACGCGATGCTCAAAAACATATAGGAGAAGACACAGATGGCGCAGAGCATACTGGTTACCGGCGGGGCAGGGTACCTCGGAGCGATTCTCGTTCCGGAGCTTCTAAGGCTCGGACACAAGGTTACGGTTCTTGATAATTTCATGTTCAACCAAAACTCTCTTCTCGATTGCTGCGTAAACCATGATTTCAACGTAGTAAGGGGAGACGCGAGGGACGAGGGGCTTCTTGGAAAATACATAGGCAAGGCAGACTACATAATCCCTCTCGCGGCCCTCGTGGGAGCGCCGCTTTGCGACAGGGACAAACTCGGGACAATCAGCACCAACAGGGACGCGCTTGCATCCATAACGAAACTTGCCTCAAAGAATCAGCGAGTAATCATGCCCACCACCAACAGCGGCTACGGCATAGGGCAAAAGGGGATATTCTGCACAGAAGAAACGCCGCTTAACCCGGTCTCGCTTTACGGCAAGACCAAGGTCGAGGCAGAGAGCATAGTCTTAGGCAGGGGCAACTCCATAAGCCTAAGGCTCGCGACGGTCTTCGGCATGTCGCCGAGGATGAGGATGGACCTTCTGGTGAACGACTTCGCCTACAGGGCAGTGAAAGACAGATTTCTCGTCGTATTCGAAGGCCACTTCAAGCGGAACTTTATACATATCCGCGATGTCGCGAGGGCGTTCATTCACGCAATCGAGAACTTCGACGCCATGAAAAATCAGGCGTACAACGTCGGGCTTTCGGATGCCAACCTCTCAAAAACAGAACTCTGCGCCAAGATAAAGGAGCACGTTCCGGATTTCGTGTATCTCGAGGCCCCGATAGGCGAAGACCCGGACAAGAGGGATTACATAGTGTCCAATGAAAAAATCGAAAAAACAGGGTTTAAGGCGGCGTATTCGCTCGATACCGGCATAAAAGAACTGATAAAGGGGTATCGAATGATAAACAACTCCAGGTACGCCAATGTTTAAAGACTCTCGCATATACGTGGCTGGCCATACGGGGCTTCTCGGCTCGGCGCTCGTAAAAAAACTATCGGCCGGCGGACGCCGGAACATAATCACGAGGGGAAGGGCGGAACTTGACCTTACGTCGCAATCTTGCGTGCGCGAGTTCTTTAAAACCGAACGGCCGGAATACGTATTTTTGGCGGCGGGATTAACAGGCGGCATAGCGGCCAACAAGGCGTATCCGGCGGATTTTTTCCATACGAACATAGCCATGCAGGATAACGTGTTCGAGGCGTGCCGCGCTCATGGCATAAAGCGCGTTGTATTTTACGGTTCGTCGTGCGTTTATCCGAGGTCATGCCCTCAGCCGATGAAGGAAGAATACATAATGACCGGGCACGTGGAAGAAACGAGCGAGGGCTACGCCATGGCGAAGTTAGCCGGAATCAAGGCATGCAAGGCCTATAACGCGCAGGATAACGTAAACAGGTTCATAGCCCTTATCCCTAATTCCATGTACGGCCCGGGCGACAACTTCGACGTAGAGAACTCGCACGTGCTTTCCTCGCTTATAAGAAAACTTTCCGACGCCTTCCGTGAAGAAAAAAAATCCATAACCCTCTGGGGCAGCGGAAACCCGAAGAGGGAGTTCATATTCAATTCGGACGTCGCGGCTGCTTCGATATTCGCAATGGAAAACGCCGATAAGCTCGAAAACGCCTGCTATAACCTCGGCACGGGGGTTGAGTGTTCGATAAAAGAACTCGCTTCCATGATAGCCGGGGCAGTGGGTTTCAAAGGGGTGATGGAATGGGATACCTCCAAACCGGACGGGACTCCGCGCAAGCTCCTCGACAGTTCGAGGTTTAAATCTCTCGGATGGAACGCCTCTGTAGGGCTTGAAGATGGCATAAAGGCAACGTGCCTTTGGTATGAGGAAAATTATCTCAAGGCGGGACAATGCATTTAAACGTGTTGCAAACTAAAAAAAGTAGTTTCAGCATACCGGAACTCGAGAAGAAAGCCTGCAAGATAAGGGCCACCTGCGTTCAAATGGCGCATGACGGCAAGGTGGGACATCTTGGGTCGGCCTTGAGCTGCGTCGAAGGCCTGATGGCTCTCTACTATTACTGGTTGAACGTTAATCCCGAATCCGCGGGAGACCCGGAACGCGACAGATTCATACTGAGCAAAGGACACGCCTGCGCGTCTCTTTACGCGGTTTTCGCGGATTTGGGTTTCATACCCATGGAGTGGTTATCCTCGTACGCCAAAACAGGAAAACCTCTTTCCGACCATCCCTGCAAACACGCCTTGGAAGTCCTCGAATGTTCGACCGGAAGCCTCGGGCACGGTTTCGGCATCTCTACGGGCATGGCCTACGCCTTTAAACTCGAAGGTTCGCCGGCGCGCGCGGCGGTATTAATGAGCGACGGGGAATGCAACGAAGGCAGCGTTTGGGAAGGGGCCATGTTCGCCGCCGCCAAAGAACTCGATAACCTTCTCGTCATGGTTGATTATAACGGCATACAGGCCGTCGGACGAAGCGACGACATAATGGGGCATACCTCGCTTGAGGAAAAATTCAAGGCCTTCGGGTGGGGGGCTTGCACCGTGCCGGGTAACGACATAGGGGCGATAATGAACGCCCTGGATAAATTTCCCTTTAAAAAGGGGCGCCCGAGCGCGATAGTGCTTCGCACGAAAAAAGGCGCGGGCGTGAGTTTCATGGAGGACAAGGCGCTCTGGCATTACAGGGTTCCCTCGGAGGAAGACCTCTCGAACGCGTTGAAAGAGCTGGACACGAAGGCTCTGCACATAGGGTGATATAGGCGAAATGAAACTGGCGTTCATAGAAAAACTGACTGAACTGGCTTCGATAGATTCCCGTATCATGCTTCTTACGGGAGACCTCGGATTCGAGATATTCGACGAATTCCGCGTCCGTTTCAAAGCGCGTTACGTTAACGTAGGGGTCGCCGAGGCGCAGATGGCGAGCGCCGCCGCAGGCATGGCGCTTGCCGGAAAAAAACCGGTAACATACTCCATAGCGTCTTTCATGACGTCCCGGTGCTTTGAGCAGATAAAGTTATCCATCGCGTACCATAACGCGCAGGTTGTCATAATAGGCGCCGGAGGAGGTTTCGCGTACGGGCATAGCGGAGTTACCCACCACGCCCCTGACGACATCTCCCTTATGCGCTCGATACCG
>JBAQMW010000101.1:0-2468 GCA_049303155.1 Thermodesulfobacteriota bacterium
ATATACGCCTGCGTTGCAAAAACGGCCTCTGCCTCGCCTGACGGGCAACTTGCCGGTTTATCGCATGGAGATATGCGTTTCGTAAAACACCGCGATATTATCGTCAACGAGGAGTATCTTCCGCTTCTAAAAAGCGAAGGCATGGATTCCTTCGCCTCTCTTTTCGGTTATGGCGGCGGCGCTTCCGTAAAGAAGAAAAAGACGAGGTCGGTTGTAAGGGTTATCCTCGGGGATAAGACATTTTATCTTAAAAGGCATCATTATTCGCTCAAGGAACGCTTAAGAAACTTATGCCCTTGTGTTTTACCGGAGGACGCGAAAAACGAGTGGGAAAAGATGATACTCCTTTCCGAATCCGGGTTTCTCACCATGAAGCCGGTTGCCTACGGCGAGGAAAAGACGCTTGGAACGATATCCGCGTCGTTTACGCTTACAGAGGAAGTGAGCAGCGCCGTTCGCGCCGGGGATTACATAGGAAGCCTTGCCGATAAAGGCATAGAGGGCGTCAAGAAAAAGAGGGAGATTATAAAGAGTATCGCCCTCATCGCGAAGGACTTTCATTTGCAGGGCTTTAATCATCAGGATTTTTATCTTGGGCATTTTTTCGTAATATCATCGACAAGCGAGATTTTCATCATGGACGTCCAGAGGGTTCAGAAGAGAAACAGGCCTATCAAGAGCCGGGTCATAAAAGACCTCGGCCAGTTCGTATTTTCCGCCAAAAACACGGCTAATTTTTCAGTTACGGACCTCGTCCGCTTCGGCCACGCCTATCTCGGCAAACTTAAATTTGATAAAGACGACCGTAGTATGGTAAAAAAAGTATTTTTAAAGGCCGAGAGGATAATGAGGCATGACGCCAAACTCCTTGCTCGTGCCGGAAAAGACCATTCATGATCTATAAAGAACTTAAAGGCAAAAAATACCGGTTTTTGGTTACCGGCGGGGCCGGCTTCATAGGCTCGAACCTCGCCATCGCTCTTCTCGAGAACGCTCAGTCTGTCATTGTTCTCGATAATTTTTCGACCGGCAGGAAAAAGAATATCGAGGACGTGAGGTCGTTCACGGCGGAACGCGGCATACATGGTTCGGAGTTTCGCCTTATTGACGGCGACATAAGAAGCCTCGCTTCTTGCATGGAGGCCGGAAGAGGCGTTGACTTCATATTGCATAACGCGGCCTTGGGGAGCGTTCCCCGCTCCATAGACGACCCCGTAACGTCGAGCGAGGTGAATGTCATGGGCGCCGTGAACATGCTCGTTTCGGCCAAGGAAAATAAAGTCAAGAGGTTCGTCTACGCCTCAAGTTCTTCGGTTTACGGGGACTCCGAAAAACTCCCGAAGGCCGAGGGCGAGGAGGGCAGCCCTCTTTCTCCCTACGCATTGACCAAGCGCGTCGGGGAAGAGTATGCGGAAAACTTCCGTAGGGTTTACGGGCTGGATTCAATAGGGCTCAGGTATTTCAACGTGTTCGGCCCGAGGCAGGACCCCGACTCCAGGTACGCGGCGGTCATTCCGTTATTCGTGAAAAAGTTACTCTCCAAAGAATCTCCTACGATAAACGGGGACGGCGAGACCACGAGGGATTTCACGTACGTCGAAAACGTAGTGAGCGCGAATATATTGGCCGCGTTGGCCGCGCCTTCGCCCTCCATGCCCGGCGTATATAACATAGCCTGTTCCAAGCCCGTCTCCCTGAACGCCGTATACAAAAAAATAGCAACGCTTCTCGGAACGGACATAAAGCCTGTTTACGGGCCGGAAAGAAAAGGCGACGTGCGGCACTCCGACGCCGACATATCGAAGGCCAAGGAATTTCTCCGCTACGAGCCTTCGGTTGGATTTGAAAAAGGACTTGAACTTTCCATGGAATGGTATAAAAAGAACATATAGAGGGGACTGTCCCAGATTTACGGACGGAGCGAAGCGAAGTCGTAGAATCGGGACTGTCCCCGGAATTACTAAAGGATATCAAGTGAAAAAACTATTGAGTTACAAAAGGGCGGCTTCTCTTGCGCGGGATTTCAGGAAGGCGCGGGTCTTGGTCGCGGGCGACCTCATAGTCGACCATTTCATCTGGGGCAAGGTTGCGCGCATCTCTCCCGAGGCGCCTGTGCCTGTGGTTCAGGTTACGAAGGAAACCGTCCTCTTGGGCGGAAGCGCGAACGTCGTCAATAACATAAGAAGCCTCGGAGCGTTGGTCTATGCCGCGGGCGTCATCGGAGCCGACCGCGACGGAAGAAAACTAAAGAGCATGCTCGTTAAAAAAGGCGTGTCAACGGACGGCATAATAGTCGACCCGAGGCGCCCCACCACGGTAAAGACGCGCGTCATAGCGCATCACCAGCAGGTCGTAAGGTTTGACAGGGAAGAAAAAGACCATATCGCGAAGGCCGTGGCAGAAAAGGTCTTGCGATACATCGAAAAGACCGTGAAACGCGTTGATGTCATAGTCGTATCGGATTACGC
>JBAQMW010000102.1:0-6947 GCA_049303155.1 Thermodesulfobacteriota bacterium
TGTCCCAGATTTACGGACTTCGTCCGCCATTATTATAGGCGGACGAAGTCGTAGAATCGGGACTGTCCCCGGAATTACCTGCTGGGGCGTCGCCAAGCGGTAAGGCACGGGGTTTTGATCCCCGCATCCGGAGGTTCGAATCCTCCCGCCCCAACCAGATGTTATCGGTTCCTTCGACAGGCAGGGTTTCCGTTGCCGCGAAGCATTGCAACGGGAAGAGACAGGCATCAACGGACAATAAAAATAAAAGGACTGATAACGGCTAACAGGTGGCTGACTTGACGGATAAGATAAAGATATTCAGCGGCAATTCCAACGCCGGGTTGGCCTCGGAGATATGCGCCTCGCTTGGCGTCGCTCTCGGCGAGAGCGAGGTTAAAAGCTTCAGCGACGGCGAGATATGCGTTGATATCCAGGAGAGTGTCAGAGGCATGGATATCTACGTGGTGCAATCCACCTCCATGCCGTGCAACGACAATCTCATGGAGCTTCTCATAATGCTGGACGCCTTAAAGAGGGCGTCCGCCAGCAACATTACCGCCGTCATACCCTATTACGGGTACGCGAGGCAGGACAGGAAGGTGGCGCCGAGGGCTCCCATATCGGCGAAGCTCATAGCCGACCTTATAACGGTCGCCGGAGCCACGAGGGTCGTGTGCCTTGATTTGCACGCGGGGCAGATACAGGGATTTTTCAACATACCGGTTGATAATCTTTTCGCGACGCCGGTGCTTTCCAAGTATATAGAGGAAAACTTCAAGGACGAACTCGTCGTCGTTTCTCCGGACGCCGGAGGGGTGGAGAGGGCGAGGGCGTTCGCGAAGAGGCTTCAGGCAGGGCTCGCGATAGTGGATAAGAGACGCCCAAAGCCGAACGTCTCGGAGGTGATGAACATAATAGGAGAAGTCGAAGGCAAGACGGCGCTTCTCCTTGACGACATGGTGGATACGGCGGGAACCCTCACGCAGGCCGCGGAGGCGCTTAAAAAGCAGGGCGCCACCAAGGTTTACGCCTGTTGCACTCACGCGGTGCTTTCCGGAAGCGCGATAGAGAGGATAGACAACTCCTGCATAACGGAAGTGGTCGTGACGAACAGCATTCCGAGGCGGGACGCGAATAAGTCGGCGAAGATAAAATATCTTTCCATAGGGCCGCTCTTCGCGGAGGCCATAAGAAGGATACACTTCGGGGAATCGGTCAGTTCCCTTTTTAAGTAAAATAACTTTAATGAGGCGCGCAAGAGGAAAGGGATTTTTTGCAGGCATAAGGAAGAGGCTGAAGACAAAGACTCTGTAGCTCAGCCCTTCAGAGCCTGCCCCCGCAATCGGGGTACCCATGCGAAGCATGGGTCGCGGGGGGCTGATACATATCAGGGCTAAAGCCCTGAGCTACGTGTGTAAAACGGAACATAAATCAGCGGGAGGAAGAAACAAATGGAACAGGTGGAGATAAAAGGCTACGCGAGGGAGGGCTCTGGCAAAGGGCCATCCGGAAGGATGAGGAAAGAGGGGTTCGTGCCTGCCGTGCTTTACGGCCCGGGCGTGAAGGAGAACGTTAAGCTTAAGTTTTTGGCGAAAGAGGTCGAGAAGGCGCTTGGCACCCACGCGGGAACGAACGTGCTCGTCAACCTCGTCGTGGAGGGCGCTCAGGCAAGGATGGTGCTTTTCAAAAACATCTCAAGGCATCCTCTGAGCGATATGCTTTACCACGTCGACCTCATAAACATCCTTAAAGACCGGAAGATTATGGTAGAGGTTCCGGTGGTTCTCGTGGGAAGAGCGATGGGTATCGAAAGGGGAGGCATACTGCATCAGGAGGCGAGGCGCCTCCGGATAGAGTGTCTTCCTCATGCCATTCCCGATTCCATAGAGATTGACGTTACGCACCTGGACATAGGGCACTCGATGCACGTCGGCGACATATTGGCCAAGGAAGGCGTGAAGATTCTTGACGACGCCAAGCACACGGTCGTTCTCGTGAGCGCACCCATGGCCGAAGAGGTCGTGAAGACGGCCGAGCAGATAGAGGCCGAGCTTAAGGAAAGTTTTGCGGAGAAGGAAAAGCCCGAAGAGGAAGGCGCGAAGGAAAAAGAAAAAGAGAAAGAGAAGAAATAAGGCGGACGGCCGCCGTTTATGCACGACGGCATAAGGTGTCGGGGGATCTTTTTCTCCCTCTCCCCTTGTGGGAGAGGGTAGGGTGAGGGGGAAATAATGGTGGGCTGAGCCCACCCTACGAACTATTTTACGGAAGGCGGGTATAAGCCTTTGTTTATTGTTCTCGGCCTCGGTAATCCCGGCGCGTCTTACGGAAAAACAAGGCATAACGCCGGGTTCATGGCCGTTGATTGTTTGGCCTCGGAATCCGGCGTTAAGCTCGACAGGCAAGGCGATGGTTACGTATACGGAGTTTGCAGGGTAGGGGAGGAGGAAGTAGTTTTAGCGAAACCCCTCACGTACATGAACCTCTCCGGAGTCGCGGTTGAAAGGCTGCTTCGTTATTACAATGCAAGCTCCGCGTCCCTTATAGTAGTTTATGACGATTGCGATCTGGAACTCGGAAGGCTCAGGATAAGAAAAGACGGCGGAACGGGCGGACACAGGGGAGTTGCTTCTATTATGGAGCGGCTCGGGACAGCGGATTTTTTAAGGCTCAGGCTCGGCATAGGCCGAGCGCCGGAAGGAATGGAACTCTCTGATTACGTTTTGCTTCCGTTCGGCACGGAAGAAAAAGAAGTCTTCGAGGACGAGCTCAAACGCGCGGCGGCGGCTCTTACGGATATAATAAAAAACGGAGCCGACTTCGCGATGAACCTTTACAACGGGTAACAATAAAAACACTAAACAGGGACGAAAGGAGTAAAACATGGAAGGTCTTGTCAATTATTCTCCGCTTCTCGCAATAGGCGGATTGGTGCTCGCTCTCTTTATTTATCTTTCCATCAGAAAAAGACCGGACGGGAACGAAAAGATGCGCGATATAGCCGCCCTCATACACGACGGAGCAATGGTGTATCTCAAGAAGCAGTACATGATACTCGTTGGTTTCATAATAATAGCCGCGGTGCTTCTTGCGGTATTCATAGGCAAATATACCGCGCTCGCCTACATAGGCGGAGCGGTGTCTTCCATGTTGGCCGGATTTTTCGGCATGAAGGCCGCCACAAAGGCGAACGTCAGGACTGCTCAGGCCGCGAACCTCTTTAAGCCTAACGCGGCTAAGGCTCTCTCGACCGCGTTTTTGGGCGGAAGCGTAATGGGTCTTTCGGTCGCGAGTTTGGGACTTTTGGGAGTTGGAGTTCTTTTTATAATTTTCGGAGACCCGTCCACCGCGGCGGTAATTAACGGTTACGCCATGGGAGCCTCGAGCATAGCCCTTTTCGCGAGGGTCGGAGGCGGCATATTTACGAAGGCCGCGGACGTGGGAAGCGACCTTGCCGGTAAGATAGAGGCGGGAATACCGGAAGACGACCCGCGTAACCCCGGCGTCATAGCGGATAACGTCGGAGACAACGTCGGAGACGTGGCGGGCCTCGGAGCAGACATATTCGAATCCTACGTGGGCGCGATAATCGCGACCATCGCCATAGGCGCAACTGCCCTTGCGGGGACTAAAGTGGCTGAACTCGGAAGTTCGGCGTCCCTCATGGCCCTTCCCATCGTGCTTACCATGGTCGGGCTTGTGGCGAGCATATTGGGCATAGGCGCCATGAAGTATCTCGAATCCAGAAACCCGGCCGCGGCCTTACGGTACGCCACCTTCATAGCGGCGGGACTTTTTCTCATAGGCGGATATTTCGTGGTTGACGCGATAGACGTGCAGGATGGCGTTTACTGGGCGGTTTTCGCGGGCTGTATCGCCGGAATAGCCATAGGGCTTATAACAGAGCACTACACTTCGGCAAGCCCGATAAGGAGAATCACCGAGGCGAGCCAGACAGGCCCGGCAACGAACATAATAACAGGGCTCGCGGTAGGCCTTGAATCCTGCGCCCTTCCGGTGCTTGCCATAGCCGGCGCCATACTCGTCTCCAACCACTTCGCAGGCATATATGGCATAGGCATTGCCGCCGTCGGAATGCTCGCCACTACCGGCATAATAATGAGCGTTGACGCTTACGGCCCTATAGCCGATAACGCGGGAGGCATATCCGAGATGAGCGGCCTCGGCAAAGACGTTCGTTCGATAACAGACTCTCTCGACGCATTAGGCAACACCACTGCCGCCATTGGCAAGGGTTTCGCCATAGGAAGCGCCGCGTTGACGGCATTGGCTCTTTTTGCCGCCTTCGGACAGGCCATAGCGGCTAAGCTCGGAAAACCCTTAATCATTGAGTTAACAGACCCCTACGTTGTCGTAGGTCTTTTCATAGGCGGCATATTGCCGTTCTTCATCGGCGCCCTCACAATGACGAGCGTCGGCAAAGCGGCACACAAGATGGTTAACGAGATAAGGCGCCAGTTCAAGGAAATCCCCGGCCTTCTCGAAGGCAAAAAGGGCGTCAAGCCGGACGTCGCCAAGTGCATTGACATAAGCACCAAGGCCGCGCTTCAGGAGATGATACTGCCGGGAGTCGTAGCCGTCGTAAGCCCCGTCATAATAGGCTTCGTCTTAGGCCCTGCGGCCTTGGGAGGCATGTTAGCCGGAGCGACCGTAACAGGAGTGCTTCTCGCTCTCTTTATGGCTAACGCCGGAGGAGCTTGGGATAACGCAAAGAAAGCCATTGAAAAGGGCGATATGGGCGGCAAGGGCTCTGACGCGCATAAGGCCGCGGTAGTCGGAGACACGGTAGGAGACCCTTTCAAGGACACCTCCGGCCCGGCCATGAACATACTTATAAAGCTCATGAGCATAGTGGCCTTAATCATCGCGCCTCTTTTGGTTTGAGGATAGGCGAGTTTTTGTTTTGCCAGAGGGGCTGGCTTTTGCCAGCCCTTTTTTAATTTAAGAGGCTCTTAAGAAAGTCTTATATTGTCGCGAGGGACGCGGGCACTCATCCGCCGGGTACTCCGCCTAAGGCAGACGAAGCATGGGTCGCGGGACTGCCCTATTTTTTTTGTTTTGGTTCTTTTGTCTTTTGTAGCTCAGGGCTTTAGCCCTGACGTAAATATATATTTTCTTTTGTATCAGCCCTAAAGGGCTGAGCTACATGGTCGCAGTCTACATATCGGCCTGTCTAATGACTATTATTTGATTTTTTCGGCAATTTGTTAACGGAAAGGGCGGTTTAATGGGATTCAATTGCGGCATAGTGGGGCTTCCGAACGTCGGCAAGTCAACGATATTCAACGCCATGACTCAGGCCGGGGCAGAGGCCTCGAACTACCCTTTTTGCACCATCAATCCTAATACCGGCATAGTGCCGGTGAGGGACGAGAGGCTTAACGTATTATCCGCAATCGCGAAGCCCGAGAGGGTCGTGCCGACCGCGGTCGAGTTCGTGGACATAGCCGGGCTCGTGAAGGGCGCGAGTTCCGGTGAGGGGCTCGGAAATCAGTTTTTGGGGCATATAAGAAGCGTTGACACCATCGCCCATATAGTCAGGTGCTTCGAGGATGAGGGCATTGTTCACGTAAGCGGCAAGGTCGATCCTCTCTCCGACATAGAGGTCATAAATACCGAACTTATGCTTGCCGACCTGGATGCCGTCGAGAAGAGGGTCTCCAAGGTCGAGAAGCTCGCCAAATCCGGGGATAAGGCCTCGAAGGCCATGTTCGAGGCGGCTTCGATAGTTAGGGAATCCCTGGAAAAGGGAATTCCGGCGAGGCGGCTTCCGATAGAAGTAAGGGAGGCAGTGGCGGACTTGTGCCTTATCACGGCAAAGCCGATGCTCTACGTGGCGAACGTCGGAGAGGACGACCTTAACGGCGGTTCCGAATACGCAATGGCGGTAAAGGCCTTTGCCGATAAGGAAGGCGCCGGGTTTGTGGCGATATGCGGCAAGATCGAGGTCGAGATATCGGAGCTTCACGATAAGGAGAGGGACGAGTTTTTAATAGGCCTCGGGCTTCATGAATCCGGCCTTGACAGGCTCACGATGGCGGCCTACGAACTCTTGGGCCTTATAACGTTCTTTACGGTAGGAAAGAAAGAAGTCAGGGCGTGGACCATAAAGAACGGAAGCAAGGCGCCTCAGGCGGCGGGCGTGATACACAGCGACTTTGAAAAAGGTTTCATAAAGGCCGAGGTAATGGCCTATAACGACTTTGTCGCGTGCGGGAGCGAAGCGGCGTGCAAGGATAAGGGGCTTCTTCGGGTCGAGGGCAAGGAGTACGTCGTAAAAGACGGGGATATAATGCACTTTCGGTTCAACGTCTGAATTGTTCTTGATTTTAAGCGCGAGGTCTGATATAAAATATATTTCTGGATTCCCGCGACCCATGCTTTGCATGGGTACCCCGAGACTGCGGGAATGACACGCACGAAAGTCCTCGCTTTAGAGGACTCAAATCCCTTGTTCCCGGATTAGGGAGCGAACCCGGACTGAAAAGTCACGGGGACCCATAAGGAGGAGAATAAATGCAGGAACGTCATTACGAAACTGTCTGCATCATCAACCCTGACGTTGGTGAAGAGGCGGCGAAGGAAATCGTCAAGAAAATAAGCGGTGTAATCGAGAAGCAGAAGGGCGTCGCTCTTATTGTAACCGATTGGGGCAGGAAGAGGATGACCTACCCCATAGCCAAGAAGACGAGCGGACACTACGTGCTTTTTGCTTACGACATGCCGCCCGACACGGATAAGGAAGTGGAACTTGCTCTTAGGTATCACGAGGGCATTATCCGCTATCAGACCGTGAGGGTCGAGAAGAGGCCGCTTAAGAAGGTTACGGAAGTGAAGGCTGCGCCTCAGGCAAAGGTTGAAGAAGCCAAGGCTCCTCAGCCGGAAGGAGGCGCAAATGGCTGATGAAATTCGCAGCGAAAGACCGGCAGCGAGACCGGCTCCAAGAC
>JBAQMW010000103.1:0-2955 GCA_049303155.1 Thermodesulfobacteriota bacterium
ATGTAGCTCAGCCCTTTAGAGCCTGCCCCCGCAATCGGGGTACCCATGCGAAGCATGGGTCGCGGGGGGCTGATACAGAAAGAAAATATATATTTACATCAGGGCTAAAGCCCTGAGCTACGAAAGGCATAGATGCCGAACTTATTCCGGCATGACAAAACCATTCGAAAGGCGATTGCATGACTTCCAAAAAAACTGAGCATAAAGACGACGCCCCTCCTGTTAAGCACGGAGCGAAGGTAAAGAAGGCGGCGAAAGAAACCATCGAGGCTGTTTTAATAGCGCTCGTCCTCGCCATAATCATAAGGATGTTCATAATACAGGCCTTTAAGATTCCCTCGCCGTCCATGGAAGATACGCTCCTCATAGGAGACCATCTCTTTGTGAGCAAATTGAGTTACGGGGTACAGGTCCCGAAGGCCGGCATAATAGGCTGGGAGAGATGGACGTTTTTCGGGAAGACCGTGTTCTTGACCCCGATTATCGAGTCAACCATGAAGCCCCTTTGGGGAGAGGTGAAAAGAGGGGACGTGATAGTCTTTAGATTTCCCGGCGACAGGACAAAGGATTATATAAAGCGCGCCATAGGAGTTCCGGGAGAAACGATCGAGGTGAAGAAAAAGCGGATATTCATAAACGGAACGGCAATCGAAGACCCTTACGGCATCTTCAAGGGCAGTACTTACGGCGATTCCACGGGCGACAACTTCGGCCCCTACACAGTGCCTGAAGGGCACGTGTTCGTCATGGGAGACAACAGGGACAGGAGTTTCGACAGCAGGTTTTGGGGCCCTGTGCCAATAAGCGAGATAAAGGGAAGGGCGCTCTTTATATATTTTTCGATTGACGCGGAGCGCGGCGGCTTGAGGTTCGGGAGGATAGGGGACGTGATAAGGTAGGCGGGGGGATCTGCCGGAGAAGCTGATTTGGGATTTGTATAAACCGTCAAGTCGCCCGAAAGACAAGGCCTCGGCAATTTTGTAACGCAGCCGTATAGTTGATATACGGTGAGGAGCAAAATTGTCGAGAACGCAGTATTTCGGGAGGGGCACCCATTGCAGAGCAATGGGTCTGGCGGTTTATATTTGCAGGTTTCGCGTTTTGGTGCTATAAAAGGTTTATGGGGGATATGGAGTGAAGGTACTCATCAAAGCCTTTCTCGATTACCTCGAGGCTGAAAAGAACGCCTCAATTCACACGCGTCTCGCATACGGCAGGGACTTGAACGAGTTTTTGCGTTTCCTCGAACAAGGCGGCAGAGCGGCGTCCGAGGGCTTCGTTCACGGCGTTAAGGAGAGCGACATAACGGCCTTTGCCGCGAGCCTCCACGGAATAAGCAAAAAGGCGACAATCGCGAGGAAGATTTCCTCGATAAAGAGTTTCTTCGCGTTCCTCATTAAGAAAGAAATCATAACAAAAAACCCCTCGGCCCTCGTAGCAAGGCCGAAGGTCGAAAAACGCCTTCCTACCGTGCTTACGGTAGAGGAGGCGAAAAGCCTGGTCGAGGCGCCTCAAAGCGGCAAGGGGAAGAAGATAAACGCTGAGGAGATATTGCGGGACAGGGCGCTCCTCGAAGTCCTTTACTCCTCAGGCATAAGGGTAAGCGAGCTTACGGGGCTTAACTTGGGCGGCGTTGATTTTACCGAAGGCATGATAAGGGTTTTCGGAAAGGGAGGCAAGACCCGGATTGCGCTCCTCGGAAGTTTCGCGATTGACGCTTTAAAAAGATATTTGTCTTTTGCGAGGCGGGATGCCTTGCCGGAAGAGCCGCTTTTTTTCGGAAGGGGCAAACACAGGATAACCCAGAGGACGGTGCAGAGGCTTGTTAAAAAATATACTCTCGTAAGCAACATCAACAAGACCCCGACGCCTCATTCTTTGAGGCACACCTTCGCGACTCATCTTTTGGACAGAGGCGTGGATTTGAGAACGATTCAGGAACTATTAGGGCACGCTAACCTTTCCACGACTCAGCGTTACACGAGCGTATCCATGGAACGCCTCATGAGTGCATACGACAAGGCGCATCCGAGGGCGAATATAAAAGCGGAATAGGATTACCCCCTTTTACAAAGGGGCAGGGCTCCCGTTGCCGCAACACATTGCAACGGGAAGCGGGGGGATTAGGGGATTCTTATGGAACCTAAATTTCACGGCACCACCATCATAGCGATAAGAAAAGACGGAAAGGTCGCCTTGGCCGGAGACGGGCAGGTAACACTCGGCTCTACGGTCGTAAAAAAGGGCGCAATCAAGATACGCACCATGAGGGACGGCAAGGTCTTGGCCGGGTTCGCCGGCTCGACCGCCGACGCCCTTACCTTGTTCGATAAGTTCGACGCCAAACTCGACGAATTCAGGGGCAACATAACGAGGGCCGTGGTCGAACTCGCGAAGGATTGGCGGACGGACAGGATATTAAGGCGGCTCGAGGCTCTTCTTATAGTCGCGGATAAAGAACACACCTTCATTATCTCAGGCAACGGCGACGTCATAGAGCCTGAAGAGGGAATAGCCGCCATAGGTTCGGGAGGGCCTTATGCCCAAGCCGCGGCAAAGGCTCTTTTAAGGCATTCGAATCTCGGAGCGAAGGCAATGGCAACGGAGGCTCTTAAGATAGCGGGAGAGATTTGCATCTATACGAACGAAGAAATAAGCGTCGAAGAACTTTAATCCAACAAATGCAATCTTTGGCCAAATACTGTGTCAAAGCCGGACTGTCCAAATATTCACATACCCAAAGGGTATGCTCCGTTTTGTCCAGCCGTCTTTTCCTTGTCTTTGGTCCGATGGACTCCGAAGAGTCATACGGACTCCTTCGGAGCTCAAATCTTGCGTTTGCCCCGAAAAATGCATTTGTATTCTTTGGTAAATATATTTTTCGGGATAAGGAAGGCATTGCATGAAGAACTTTACCCCGGCCGAGATAGTCGCCGAATTAGACAAATACATAGT
>JBAQMW010000104.1:0-5259 GCA_049303155.1 Thermodesulfobacteriota bacterium
ACAAACACCGCGAGGGCTCCCTTTCCGCCAAGCCTTCCGTTTGCGAGAGGGCGCGATTTTGTCCTCTCGACAAACCTGTCGAAATCCCTGTCCGCAAAGTCGTTTATCGCGCACCCCGCGCTCCTCGCAAGAAACGCGCCGAGGACGAATATGACCATAAGCTTTAAAGGCGGGGTTCCGCCGGACGCCAAAAAAAGCGACCAAAGCGCGGGCGCGAGCAGAAGCGCCGTGCCATACTGCTTCTTAAGCCTTATGAGGTCAATGACGGCTGAAATCTTTCCGCTTGAAACAGCCTCGGCCAAAACTCTCCCCCTTAATCTTTAAACGCTTTTTTCTTAAACCTTACTCCCTTTACCGGAGCGAGAGCGGGGCCGAAGACCTCTTGCACTATGCCTTTTATCCGCTTGGCGCCGTTTTTCTTAAGCCCGATAAGCCTGTAACGCCGCGCAAAAAGAGAAACTTCTTTTTTAAACCCGAACCCTTTGGAAATCTTTTTATCCGTTATCACGGCGAGTTCAAGCGCTTCCCTTTTGACTCCTATGTTCTCAAGGCTAAGGACGCTCCCAAGCGGTTTTTTAGACGTCTTTAACGCGCCTCTTATTTTTTCCCCGATAAGGGAGGACGGGAAAACGCTTCTCGCGTAAACGAGTCTTTTACCTCCTGCCTTGAGCCAGACCTCTCTTTCGATTGAGTCTTCGCCGGGCATTGAGATAAGATACGCGCCTTCGTCCTTAGCGAGGCCGCGGCGCAAGGCTTTGCTAAGCTCCGCCTCTATCGCCTCTCCGCTCAAGGCCTCCAGCCTCTTCGTAAGAGAACCCCTTAACAAAAGAAGCCTTACAAAGCCTTTTTTAAGGCTTTTCCGGTCCAAGGATTTTTTCCAATCAAATGCCTTTTGCCAGTTGCGAACGAATCTCATCATTTCACCACTTGTCATTCCCGCTCCGATGTTTCGATACGGAGCGCCCCGTATCAAGGGGCATCGGGGCGTCCCGTATCCAAAGGCATCGGGACGCAAGATTTCTTTTTTTATCCGGTCGTCCCTGCCCGGAAAAACAAAGCCGGAAAAACCGTGCAACGGTCTTCCCGGCTTAAAACAACCGCGCCCGGCCTTTATCAGCAAGCCGTCTTGTATTCTTCCTCGATTACCTTGGCAAAGGCGTCAATAGAGCCCTTGAGGGCGTTAACCGTAACCTTGTTGGCGTTCCGCATGACCATCAAGACCTTTGCCGTGTAAATCATCTCCTCCGGCGTAAGAGCGGCGATGCTTTTGGAAACCATGTCCGCGGCCTCTTCCATTGCGCGGGACTGAAAAACAGCGCCTTCCTCCGCAATCCTGTAAGCGGCGTTGCCGGTAAGTAGCCAGTCCACCGAAAGCCCGTAAATCGAAGCAAACTTGATTACGAGATGGCTCGGCATCCTGTCCCTTTTCTTGTAATTGGAAAGCGCCTGCGGCGTAACGCCTAACACGCGAGCCGCCGCCGACTCGTTCTTGAGCTTTCCCGCTTCCTTCATTCTTTCGATGATGCTTGAGTATCCAAGATGCTGTGACGTCATTGTCGCTACTCCTCCCGCTGTTAGAAATTTATGGAAAAAATGCTGACATATTTTAATGCCGTGGATTAATCCTGTCAACAAAAAATTTAAGGCAAGGGGTCGCCCTTTGACCCTCAATGTTTTAACTTGAATCGGGGTATGCGCACCACTGTGGTTTATTAATTCATTTTGCTGTCCGCAGGACCGTCAGACCTTTTCGTAAGGGTCAAAGAGTTTTTTGTATTCGTCGAGGGCGAAGCGGTCGGTCATGCCCGCCATGTAATCGCATATGAGCCTTTCCTTGCCTATGGTTTCGATATTGGAAAAGAAATGCGGCGGCAGGAGCAGAGGTTCCCTTTGGTAGGCGTTGAAAAGCCCTTCGAGCATCCTCCGCGCCTTGTCCGCCATCCGAACCAGCCGGTAGTGTTCGTAGAGGTTTTTCTTGAGAAACTTTTTAAGCTCGACGTTCTTCGCTGTCATGGGCCTGCTGAAACAGGCGACGGGCTTTCCTCTTTTCCTTGCGTCCGCGGCCGATTTTATGCCTTCTTCTTCGAGAATCGAAGAGATATTGCCGACGAGGTCGGTAACCTGAGCGTTTATTATCCTAACGATGGTCTGGTATTTAAGCACCTTGAAATCAACGTTCTCGTTGGCCTTTTTGACCTCTTTAAAATTCTCCTGCCACAATTCCACGTCCTTCATCATGTCCGGCTCGAGCATGCCCGAAGACAACCCGTCGTCTATGTCGTGGTTATTGTAGGCTATCTCGTCCGCCATATCCACTATCTGGGCCTCGAGCGAGGCTGCCATGCCCTTTTCATACTCGTCCGTAACTCCGGGCCTGTCGTGCTCTGAATTGTGCTTTGTTATGCCTTCGCGGACTTCCCACGTAAGATTAAGCCCTTGAAACGCAGGGTATCTTTTTTCGAGTTCCTCGACTATGCGCAGACTGTGGGCGTTATGCTCGAAGCCGCCGTTGCCGGACATGAGGCCGTTCAATATCCGCTCCCCCGTATGGCCGAACGGCGGATGGCCGAGGTCGTGGGCCAGGGCTATGGCCTCGGAAAGGTCTTCGTTAAGCCCTAATGCCCTCGCGATGGTGCGCGCTATCTGCGCCACCTCTATCGTGTGGGTAAGGCGCGTTCTGTAGTGGTCTCCCTCGTGATAGACGAAGACCTGAGTCTTATACTCGAGGCGCCGGAAGGCGTTACAGTGGATTATCCTGTCGCGGTCCCTCTGGAAGACAGTCCTGAAGGGATGCTCGGCCTCGGGAAAACGCCTTCCCCTCGAATCAAGGCTTTTTACCGCGTACGGGGCGAGCCTCTTTGCCTCGTCAATTGCCATGTTTAGAAAATTTGTCTTTGACATTTTAGAAATCCGCTCTACAATTTATAGTATAAAACCATGAAGACGTCAAACACCATGATAATCCCATTTCTTCCCGCGCTCTTGCTTCTAGTTACGGGCTGCGCGTCCGTGATATCCAAGGACGTCCTTAAACAAGCCAAACTCGGCGTAACTGTTCCGATGGTGCAGGCCGACCCCAAGGCCTATACCGGCCGCAAGGTAGTGTGGGGAGGGCTTATAGTCTCTACCGAGAACCTCGAAGACAAAACCATTATAGAGGTCTTCCAAACGCGGCTCGACTTCACGCAAAGCCCGACCCGCGAACCTCTGGGCAGCGGCGGCAGATTCATTATCGTCGTAGAGGGCTACGCAGACCCTCTTATTTACCGCGAAAAAAAGGGCATTGCAACGGCCGGCGTCATAACAGGCGTTGAAACAAAAAAAATCGGCAAGATGGATTATGCCTACCCTGTGTTAAAATCCCTGGAGCTGCATCTCTTTGACATGGAAGCGACAGCGTACCCGCCGCCTTATTATCCGTACCCAATGTATCAGCCTTACTACTGGCCTTACTACCCTTGGTGGTACCGGCCGTAACCGTATTGAAGACCGTGATGCGTGGAAAACGAGATTGCTTCGCCGACCCACGCCGCTTGGCGTGGGTACCCCGCGCAATGACATTTCTTTACGTATAACGCTCCGATGTTTCGATGCGGGGCGTCCAGTATCCAAAGGCATCGGGGCGCATCGCGGCAAACAAAACATTACGGGGCAAGAGCCTGTCCCCTCAAGGTTTTCTTTTTTTATCTGGTTCCCCGCTTAAGATTGTCCGCCTCGCCTGTGGCGGGCGAGACCTCGCTTATGGCGGGCGGGGACAAGCTTAATTGAGGAGGTCACCCCTGCTCGCAACCGCCATCCTTTAGCTTGCGCATGAACTCCGTGTACTCGTCGTAGTATTTTTCCATGAGTTCGTTTAAGTCAGCGCCTTCGGAATCTACGCCCTTTTTGCGTTTTAAAAACTCTGTGAAGGTCATTGTGGCTCCTTTGTTCTTGCGGACCGCTAAATGAATTAATAAGCTTCTACGGCGCACATACCTCTAACGTGAATTAAAACATTACGGGTGCAGAGCCTGTCTCCGCAAGGTTTTCTTTTTTTATCTGGTTCCCCGCTTAAGATTGCGGGGACAAGATTAAGCGGGGAGGTCACCCCTGCTTATATGGCAACGGGTCTTTTATCCCCGCCTCTTTAAAACCCTTTAACCTCAAAAGGCACGAATCGCACTCTCCGCAGGCTTTAATCGAATCCTTGTAGCAAGACCACGTAAGCTCGAAAGGCGCGCCTAACTCCACCCCTTTTTCGACTATCTCCTTTTTCGTAAGGCGTATGAGAGGGGTTTTTATCTTAATGGCGCTCGAAGGCCTCGTGCCTTTTATTACCGCCTCTTCAAACGCCCTGAAAAACCCCTCCCTGCAGTCGGGATAGCCTGAACTATCCTCCTCTACCGCGCCTATATAAACGCTGTGTGCCCCTATCGCCTCTGCCCACGAGACCGCAGCTGAAAGGAGATTCGCGTTCCTGAACGGCACGTAGGTCGAGGGTATGTCTTTTCTCAAAATATCGCCTTTCGGGACTTCGATCTTTTTATCGGTCAAGGAAGACGCGCCGATGGTTTTTAGATGTTGAAAATCCACTATAAGAGTTTCT
The DNA here is from genome assembly GCA_049303155.1 of Thermodesulfobacteriota bacterium. Lineage (GTDB taxonomy): Bacteria > Desulfobacterota > GWC2-55-46 > GWC2-55-46 > DRQE01 > JBBTLC01. The sequence goes on from JBAQMW010000104.1 coordinate 4,586, forward strand.
TTCGCGCGAAAATGCCTTGCTATGCGGTTAAAGCACTCAAGCTCTTTTTCTTCGGTTCTCTGGCCGTAATTCACGTGGAGGAGCGCCACCTCTCCCTCTTTTGCCGCTATGGCGGCGGTAACGCAGCTGTCCAGCCCTCCGCTCACGAGAACCACTGATAAAGGATTAGCCATAATCAATAAATTAAAGCATACCTCGAAGGAAGGCACAATCCATTTTTAAGGCCTTTCGGTCAAAACGTCTTTTATTATTGTTTCGACGATTTCGTCCTCCGGCTTATCGGTGGAAAGTCTTATGTCGGGATTCTTTATTCTTTCAAAAATTTCCTTTTGCTTAAGATATATATTCCACGTGGCGTCCGAAATAGAGGAGTTATCCTTAAGGCGTTTCTTGAGCCTCTTTTTTATCACGGCATCATTGCTCACGCACTCGATTATCTTGAAATCCGCATCGGCCTTTTTCGCGGCTTTTTCTGCTTCCTTAATATACGTGTCTTTCGAAAACGTCGCGTCGAGTATGACGGAACGGCCGCTTTCCAAAAACTCGAAACCTCTTTTTACGAGTTCGCTGTATGTTTTATCCGTCGCGCTTTCCGAATATATGCCTTTTTTAAAGCCTTCGTAACGATGAGCGTGTTTTGGCGCTAAAAAAAGGCCTTTTCTCGTCTCATCAGA
>JBAQMW010000105.1:0-2521 GCA_049303155.1 Thermodesulfobacteriota bacterium
CGCCTGCGTCGACGCCATGCGGCGCGAACTCGACCTCCTTGAACCAGAGCGGGTCTATGTCGGGAAAGATGTTATCTCTTTCCATTATGAGTTGGAGAAAGTTCTTTTCGCCTTGGTTAAGTGCGATTCCGCCTAATTTTTTATCCGCCAATTCCGCGAGCTTTTTAAAATCCTCGTAATGGCGCGAAACCCTTGCCTCGGCGTAGTCCGCCGCGGCTCTGGTGGAGATCAGAAACTGCCAGTCCGAGGACTGAAGCAAGAAAAGCTCCCGTCCGGCCTGCTTTACGATGTCGGAAAACTCCGGGTCGTCTTTTCTTTCCGCGTAAGCGGTCGCGAGTTCCTTCATCTTATCTTCGGCCTCGTAAACGTGCTTCCACGTCCACTTGTTCATGTCGTTCAGCCATATCCAATGATACCCGCCCTCTCCCCAACTGCCCTCGGGAAGGCTTACGACCTCGCTCGGACGGTTCATGTCGAGATACTCGCCGGCAGTCACGGGAATAATACTGCCGTCCTCGTTTATGTATTTCAACAAATGATAAATCCACTCCGGCCCCTCGAACCACCAGTGGCCGAAGAGTTCGCAATCGTACGGAGAGGAAACAAGCCCCTGCTCGGATGTCTCTTTAAAATACTTTTCGAGATTCCCTTTAATGAGGTCTTTGAAGTGCGCCGCGTTTTCCTTTATCCTGCCCGGGATTTTATCCGGCTCATACGGAAGTTTTTCCGCGAGGTCGGCCTTGGGGCCGGTTATCCGCCAATACCGTAAGCCCCCCGGAAATCTCTTTTTATGGAATTCGAGATAATGACCGTCGCCCGGGTATCCCCACTCGCCGCTCCATACCTGAAGCCCTGTCGCCGTATCCCTCGTAAAGACAGCGACAGGATGCTTGTCTTTTAACGCCTCACCGGTCGAACCTGCCCAGTAAACCTTGTGAGGACTTTTCTCTTGGGTTTCGGGAAGGGGCTTATACTGCTTTTCGAACGTTGTCCAGAGGTTTTTCAAATCCTCGAACCTGTCGAGATAAACGCCTATGGCCTTGCCGCCCTTTAATAGATGCGCGTCTATGAAAAAATACTCCAGCCCGTTTTCGCTCAAGAATTCCTCGACGCCTTTTCTCGGATACGCCTCGCCCACGCCGTCCGGCCTTTTCCATTTGTAAGACGGCCTGTAAGCGCACTCCGGAAGCCATATACCTCTTGGAGCGCGGCCGAAGTGCCGCCTGTAACTTGCTACTGCCTGCTTTACTTGCGCCTGAACGCTCGTATCGAGCGAGAGGAGAGGAAAGTACCCGTGCGTCGCGCCGCAGGTGGCGATTTCTATGCACCCGGAATCCTGAAGCGAGCGGAACGCGCCGATTAAATTCCCGTTGTATTTTACCGTAAAGTCGTCGTAAACCCCTTTGTAAACCTCGCTCCACATGCGGGCAGTGCGCTCCATATGGGCGTCTCCGAGGCGAATGAACTCTTCGATGTCTTCTGCGGCGGCCTTTTTTTTCTGGTCGAGGTATGGCAAAAACTCGTCCGTAAAATCCTGACTTGCGAGCATCTCGGCAAGAACCGGGGATATGTCTATGGTGATGCGCGCCTTTATGCCTTCGTGTTGAAGCCTGTTTAAGACGTTAAGAAGGGGGATGTAGGTTTCGGCCGCGGCTTCGTTAAGCCAGTCCGCGCCGTGCGGCCACCTGCCGTGGGAGAGGACGTAAGGCAGATGGGCGTGAAGCACTAAACTGAAATATCCTATTGGTTTCAATTAGAAAAACCTCCGTAAGGCATGTTATTTCTTACAATTACGGAGTTTATCACACAGCCGGGTTTTTTGCAATTTTCGGCGTAGATAATCTCTTCTCCATATGTGTAACATGTATACTCTTTTTTTTAAGCGGTTGTGTTATAACCTCTTGTGGATTATATTATTCCCTGCGTTTACAAAAGATATTTCACGCCGTTGAAAAAGGGAAATCAGCCCGGATTCCCGCTCAAAAGCTTGTCCCCGCCCGCCTCAGGCGAGATCTCGCCCGCTATCGGCGAGACGGACAATCTTAAGCGGGGAACCAGTTCTTTTTATAAATGCTTTTCCCGGATTCCCGCTCAAGACATATCTGACAGGCGGGACGCCTGTCCTACATGGCTGGAATGACAAAAAAAGGGAAAATGAGAAATCTTGGCATTGCGATAATACTCGCGTCTTTGTTCATGCATATGCTGAAAGTTGACGCCTCTGCCTTATCCGACGGGCAGGCTGAAAAAGAACCCACAGGGAAACGCGTCGTCGTCGAGCACGAACTTGACGCCTATTACTCGAACATCGGACTTTATATAACCCTTACCGACGAGCCCATTCCCGACGCCGGCGAAAAGGAGGAGAGCGAGGTTTACAAGGATTTATTCTATAGCTCCTTTATTCCCAAATTCCTCATATTGGAGGCGGCTGTTTTCCCGATGCCTGATATCGGCGTTTTTGCAAAGAAGAACATGGAAAATTTCTACGATAAATTCCAATTGTCGCCAGACCTTAATC
>JBAQMW010000106.1:0-4730 GCA_049303155.1 Thermodesulfobacteriota bacterium
CCGCCGAGCGCTCCGCCAAAGCCGACTGCTCCTATTGCGCCGCCGCCAACAGCGCCAGCGCCTCAAAAACCAAAACCTTCCATAACGGAAGACATCTGGGAAGCAGGGGACTTCCTTGGCGGTTCTGAAGAAGAAACGGTCGAAGCCCCAAAGGAGGAAGCCGTGTCTGATGAAGGATTTGATTTCTTCGGATTGGAAGAAGAAAAGCCCGCGGAGAAAACCAAGGCAAAAGAAAAGGCTCCGGAAGCGGAAGAATTCATAGACATGGAATTTACGGAAGAAGAGGCAAAACCCGCTCCTCCTCCGCCAAAAGCGCAGCCGAAACCCGCGCCTGAGATCAAGGCTCCGCCGGCGCCGTCCTTCGAACTCGCCAAGCCGGAAGAGGCGCCATTGAAGGCCGAAACTGCGTTCGAACTCAAGGAGCAAGAAAAACCGGAAAGAGCGGAAGCGGAAACACTCATCGCTCCGCCTCCTCCACCGAAGGCAGCAGCGCCTCCTCCTCCCAAGGCCGCCCTGCCCGCGAAAACGGAAGAACTATCCGGCGCCGAAGCGCTTGGCGCGTTGCCGATTGAAAAATTAGAAGAGATAATCACGAAGGTCGCCCGTCAGGTAGTGGAAGAGATAGCGTGGGAAATCGTGCCGGAACTCGCCGAGGAACTCATAAGAAGAGAAATCGTGGACAAAGTGCGAGCGGCAATGATCAAAGGGAAGTAATCTTAACTCAGGGAATCATATTGCAGAGGGGCCTATAACTCCGGGGGATTTCTCCTTGAGTTATAACCCCTCTTAAAATTTTGAGGAGATTGCTTCACTTCGTTCGCAATGACAGTCTTGTTTTGTCATTGCGAGGAAGCGGAGCGACCCCCGAAACAAGTTCGGGACAGGCTCCGCAATCTCCTAAAAATAAACTATGGCCATAATGAGCGACTCAACCGATAAAAACCTGCAAAAGGTCTACGCGCCGTCCGAGATAGAAGAGAAATGGGCGGAACGCTGGATCAAGGAAGGCCTGTACGAGGCAAGGCTTTCCAAAGACAAGCCGCGCTTTTCCATGGTCATCCCGCCGCCGAACATCACCGGCTCGCTTCACCTCGGCCACGCCCTGAATAACACGCTTCAAGACATAATGGCCAGATACAAGAGAATGACGGGCCATAACGTGCTCTGGGTTCCGGGCATAGACCACGCCGGCATCGCCACTCAAAACGTCATAGAACGCCAACTCAAAGAAGAAGGTCTTTCGCGCGAGACGCTCGGAAGGGAACGCTTCGTAGAGAGGGTCTGGCAGTGGAAGGAAAAAAGCGGCTCCACGATAGTGAACCAGCTTAAAAGGCTCGGCGCGTCCTGCGACTGGAGCCGTCTTCGCTTCACCATGGACGAGGGCCTCTCAAAGGCGGTACGCGAGGTCTTCGTAAGACTCTACGAAGAGGGGCTCATCTACAGGGCCGACTACATAATAAACTGGTGCCCGCGCTGCCACACCGCCCTATCCGACCTCGAGGTCGAGCACGAAGACAAAAACGGATTCCTCTACCATATAGCCTATCCCCTGAAAGACGGCTCAGGCTCTCTTGTTGTCGCGACCACGAGGCCGGAAACCATGCTCGGAGACACGGCGGTCGCGGTTAATCCGGACGACGAAAGGCACAAAGGCCTCATAGGAAAATCCCTTATCCTTCCCCTGACAGGAAGGGACATACCTATAATAGGCGACGCCTCCGTTCAAGCGGAATTCGGCACGGGCGCGGTAAAGATAACCCCCGCGCACGACTTTAACGACTTCGAGACCGCGAGGCGGCATAACCTCCCGTTCATAACCATAATGGATTCTTCGGCGAGGATGAACGAAAACGCCGGCGCTTATAAGGGGTTATCGAGGGAAGCGGCGAGGAAACGCATCGTGGAGGACCTTAAAGAAAAAGGCCTCCTCGCGAAAGAGGAAAAATACACGGTGCCAATCGGCGCCTGCTACAGGTGCAAGACAATAACCGAGCCGGCTCTTTCAAAGCAATGGTTCGTAAAAACCGCGCCGTTAGCCGCTCCGGCCATAGAGGCCGTAAAAAACGGCTCCATAAAATTCGTCCCGGAAAACTGGCAAAACACCTACTTCGAGTGGATGTATAACATAAAAGACTGGTGCATATCGCGCCAGATATGGTGGGGACACAGGATACCCGCGTGGCACTGCGCGGACTGCAGCGGGATTACCGTCTCGAAGACCGAAGCAACGCAGTGCGTCAAATGCAACGGCACGAACATATCGCAAGACCCTGACGTGCTTGACACGTGGTTCTCGTCGGCGCTCTGGCCGTTTTCGACCCTCGGCTGGCCGGAAAAGACCAAAGAGCAGGACATCTTTTACCCGACGTCCGTCCTTTTCACGAGCTTCGACATAATATTTTTCTGGGTCGCGCGCATGATAATGATGGGGCTGAAGTTCAAGGGAGAGGTCCCCTTCCGCGACGTCTACATCCACGCGCTCGTAAGGGACGCCGAGGGGCAGAAGATGAGCAAATCCAAAGGCAACGTCATAGACCCCCTAACCGTCATGGGACAATACGGCACTGACGCGCTTCGCTTCAGCCTCGCGGCCTTCGCCGCGCAGGGGCGCGACATAAAACTCTCCGAAGAACGCATCGAGGGCTACAGGAACTTCGCCAACAAGATTTGGAACCTCGCGAGATTTACCATGATGAACATCGAAGGCGCTTCGGTGTCCGAGGCATCGAAGGAAAAATACTCCTCATCCGACAAATGGATCCTCTCAAAGCTCTCGTCCGCGTCGGAGGAGGTTTCCAAATGCCTTGAAAGATACGAATTCGACGGCGCGGCAAGGGCGATATATGCCTTCGTATGGCACGAACTCTGCGACTGGCACGTGGAGTTCATAAAACCCGACCTCTGGGGCGACAACGGAGAAGAAAGAAAAAAGACTTCTCAGGCCGTGCTCGTCAAGGTCTTACGGGACTCCCTTAAACTCCTGCACCCTTTCATGCCTTTCATAACAGAGGAGATATACTCGTATCTTCCCGGCGCGAAAGGCTTTCTGATGACGGCCGGTTTTCCTGAAAATCTCCAACGCTTCCCTGAGGAAGAAAAGAAGATGGAGTGTGTCATGGAAACCATCCGCACCATAAGAAACATCCGCACCGAGGCGAATATCCTGCCCGGCGTGATGGTGGATTGCAACATCTTCACGAAGAATCACGTTATAATGGCGTGGCTTAAAGAGGAAGAGCGCCATATAAAAACCCTTGCCAAGGTCTCCGGCCTGCATATCCTCGAACACGGCGAGAGGCCGGAAAACGCCGCCTTCTCTGTCGTAGGCGGCATTAAAGGCGAAAACCCCGTAGAAGTGTGGATTCCCCTGAAGGGGCACATAGACGCCGCTTCAGAAATAAAAAGGCTTTCAAAAGACATGGATAAAATCGCCGTTGAACTCGCTTTGGTCGAAAAAAGACTTTCGAACGATGCCTTTGTCGCCAAGGCTCCCCAAGAGGTGATAGAGAAAGAGAAAAAGCGCGTGTCCGAACTTATCGAAAAAAAGACCAAACTCGATTCAGCCATCGAGCGGATGAAAAACCTTCTTTAACGTAGCTCAGCCCTTTAGAGCTGATATATATCAGGGCTACCCCACCCTGCCCTCCCCAACAAGTGGGGAGGGCATAAGGTGAGAAAATTCATTATAAGCCCTGAGCTACAAAAGACAAAACTATCGAGCGAATGAAAAACCTTCTTTAACCACGAGGCAATAGCGTGACGCTTTCAGATAAACAATACGAAAAAATAATATCCGGCGTCATAAAGGCCGCCCTCGCCGAAGACATAGACGGAGGCGACATAACGACCGATGCGATAGTCCCGAAAAATAAAACCGCCTCCGCAAAATTAATCGCCAAAGAGCCGCTCGTTCCGGCCGGGATCAGGATAAGCGAAAAGGTATTCAAGACCGTTGACAGGCGGATAAAGTTCACACCTTGCGCGCGGGACGGGAAGGCCGTTAAAAAAGGCGCAACGCTCGCAAAGATAAGCGGAAACGCGAGGGCGATACTCAAGGCCGAGCGCACAGCCCTGAATTTTCTTCAGCGTCTTTCCGGCATAGCGACCTTGACAGCCGAATTCGTCGAGAGGACGAAGGGAACCAAGACAAAGATACTCGACACGAGAAAAACCACCCCTTGCATGAGGATATTCGAAAAATACGCCGTTCTGGCTGGAGGAGGCGCGAACCACCGCTTCGGGCTCTTCGACGCCATACTCATAAAGGATAACCACATAGCAATAGCCGGAGGAATCGAAAAGGCGGTCATCGCGGCAAGAAAAAGACACGGCGACAAAGCCGTCGTGGAAGTTGAAACGAAAAACCTTAAACAAGTCAAAGATGCCCTCGGTTTAGGCGTTCAGGTCATAATGCTCGACAACATGGGCATAAACGAAATGAAAAAAGCAATAAGGCTTATAGGCAAGAAGGCGCGTACGGAAATCTCAGGGGGCGTCAACCTGAATAACATTAAAAAGACGGCATCCCTCGGGCCGACGCATATTTCAATCGGAGCCTTGACCCATTCGGCGCGGGCAATGGACATCAGCCTTGAGGTGGATTAAGGGATATCAGTGGACGGTAATCGGTAAGAATAAAATAACTGATAACCGCAAGGAGGTTTGCTTTTTTACTTCCTCTCCCCGGCGGGGAGAGGATTGAGGTGAGGGGTCTTTAATTTTCTTTTCCT
>JBAQMW010000107.1:0-1820 GCA_049303155.1 Thermodesulfobacteriota bacterium
AGAAAAACGTGCATTATCTTCGCACCAAGAAAGAAAAGATGGGGCATATACTGACAAAGGTGGACGCGGTTAAAAAGTAGGTTTAGGTAAAATCACTTTAGTGTGGCGCGGAATAGATTTTCCGTGGCAATTATAATCAATCTGTCATGCTGAACTCGTTTCAGCATCTCGTTTTAAAATTCAAAGACAGACCCTGAAATGAATTCAGGGTGATAAAAAAGGAGGCTTTATGCCAAACATTTTCGAAGGTAATCTTTCGGCTAAGGGATTAAAGGCGGCGATAGTAGTGAGCAGGTTCAACGACTTCATAGGCGAGAGGCTTCTCGACGGGGCAATGGATACCCTCATAAGAAGCGGCATGGATGAGAAAGACATAGACGTCTTTAAGGTGCCCGGCACTTTCGAGATGCCGCTTGTCGTGAAGACTTTAGCGCAGAAAAAAGCCCATGACGCCATAATATGCGTAGGCGCCATAATACGCGGCTCGACTCCGCACTTTGATTTCGTAGCGAGCGAGGCAGCGAAGGGCATAGCCAGGGCCTCAATCGAATCCGGCGTGCCTATAGCCTTCGGCGTAATAACCGCCGATACCATAGAGCAGGCCATAGAGAGGGCCGGCACGAAGAGCGGCAACAAGGGCAGGGATGCGGCCCTTACCGCGATAGAGACGGCTAACCTTTTGAAGTCCATGAAGAAGAGCTGACCCGTGCGGAGAAGGAAATCCCGCGAGGCCGCGCTGCAGGCCCTTTATCAGGCGGAACTATCGGGGGAAACCCTATCAGGGAAGAGCCTTTTCAAGATGCTCGATATGGATGAATCCGGACTCAATAAGGCGTCCCTCGCCTACGGGGAGACGCTCTTTAAAGGGGTCGTGGATAACCTCGAAGTAATAGATTCCCTCATGGAAGAGTATTCGGAAAATTGGACCATCGAGAGAATGGCGGTCGTGGACAGGAACATCTTGAGGCTCGCGCTTTACGAGCTTACGATAAGGGACGACGTGCCGTATAAGGTCGCCATAGACGAGGCAATAGAGTTGGCGAAGGAGTTTTCGTCGGACGAGTCCGCAGCCTTCATAAATGGCGTCTTGGACAAGATAGCAAAGGATAAGGTCTTGAAAAAAAAGGACGCCGCCACTTAATAAAAGTTCGCGGTTGCATGGTTGCATGGTTTTTCAATCCAAGCCTCTTATGAGGGTAAAGGCAAAGTCTTTGTAGCTCAGCCCTTTAGGGCTGAAAAACGGACGCAGATGCGCTATTGCCCCTCAGGGCTAAAGCCCTGAGCTACATGAGGCGATTTTTTTTAAGGAGGGTCTGATTCTTGAAGGTAAAACTGCTTGATTTGTCGGGACAGTATAAAAAGATACGGAAGCAAGCGCTTTCCGCGATAAAGGCGGTTTGCGATTCGCAGCGCTACATACTCGCTGATAACGTCGTTGCGCTCGAAGGCGAGATAGCCGCGTATTGCGGCGTAAAGTACGCCGTAGCCGTGGCGTCGGGGAGCGACGCCATATTGCTCGTTCTGAAATCCCTCGGGGTCGGGCCGGGCGACAAGGTCATAACTACCCCTTACACGTTTTTTTCAACCGCCGGTTCCATATCCCTTCTCGGAGCCGAACCTGTCTTCGTTGACATAGACCCTCGCACCTACAACATCTCCATTGCTTCGCTTCAGGAGTTGCTTAAGAAGAAAAAGCGCGGAAAATTTAAGGCAGTGATGCCGGTGCATCTTTACGGGCAGTGCGCGGACATGACGAGCATAAATAAAATAGCTCGCGCCTACGGCCTCCTCGTGGTCGAAGACGCGGCGCAGGCCATAGG
>JBAQMW010000108.1:0-3722 GCA_049303155.1 Thermodesulfobacteriota bacterium
CTTACGCCGAACTTCTGCTCGAGTTCCTTCACGAGCTCGGCAAGCTCGAGCACCGTCATTCCTTCGATGTGTTTTACGAAATCCGCTTTGCTGATCTGTGTCATTGTAGTGCCTCCTATTGGTTTTAAAGTTTATCGTATCTTTATCTGTTGTCGGTGAACTAAAATCAAAAATCAAATATTAAATATCAAAATTAAGGTTTGCTTTTTATAAAAAAGAGGATACCGAAATTTTGATATTTGACTTTTTACTTTTGATTTATTTCCTTTTCCGATAAACCGCCCTACGCGGCCTTCTTGTCCTTAATCGCGTTAAGCGCATAAAGAAACTTCTTCGGTATCGCGGAAAGCACGCATACCATGCCGGCCGGAACGTTTTTCATCGTTCCAAGCAACTTCGCGAGGAGTTCTTCTCTCGTCGGAAGTTCCGAAAGCGCCTTTACTTCCGCTACCGTGAGAATCTTGGACTTAAGAGCCCCGACCCTAATCTTAAAGTTCGGCTGCTCTTTCACGTAAGCGCTCAAGGCCTTGGCCACGGCGACCGGGTCTTTATACCCTATGGCCACGGCGGTAGGGCCTTCAAAGTGATCGGCAAGCCCCTCGTAGCTGGTGCCTTTCACGGCCAGACGGGCAATCGTGTTCTTAAGCACCCGGAACTCCACGCCCTCGTTCCGGAGGTTCTTCCTCAAGCCGGTCATGTCGTTAACCTTGATGCCGGAGCACTCGGTGATGAAAGCGGCTTCGGCCTTGCCGAATTTTTCGTGGAACTCTTTCGCGAGTTGGCTTTTGTATTCCTTTGTAAGCACGTATTCCTCCTTTCCCTATCCGAAAACGCCAAAGACTTTACCGAGTTTGCTTCCGAACGGAAAGGCCAAGTTTCGGATTACCCTTTGCGGGGATAAATCGGCCTATCAACCGGTCTCGGCAGGAAATTAAGCCCCGATGTTACATCGGGGCGCCCGCTGTCTTTGACCTTCTTCAAACAGTTATCTATAAACAGTAATCGGTTATTTGTGCTATTTTGTCACCCTGAACTTGTTTCAGGGTCTGTCTTTAGATTTCAAAACGAGATGCTGAAACGAGTTCAGCATGACAAAAAAACTTGCCGTTCTGTTACCCTTTTACTTAAAAATGTTTTTTATCTCGTTCGTGTCCAAGCCGACCGAAGGACCCATGGTCGTTGAGACGTAGAGGCTCTTAAGATAAGCGCCCTTGCTGGACGACGGCTTCGCCTTCATTATGGCTTCCACAATGGCCGTGAAATTGGCCTTGAGTTTCTCCGCGCCGAAACTCGCTTTGCCGAAAGGCGCGTGCACTATGCCGGATTTGTCTATCTTGAACTCGACCTTGCCTGCCCTGAGTTCGGATACCGCCTTCTTGACGTCGAAGGTGACTGTTCCGAGCTTCGGGTTCGGCATAAGCCCCTTGGGGCCGAGCACCTTGCCGAGTTTGCTGACCAAGCCCATTATGTCGGGGGTCGCTATCATCTTGTCGAACTCAAGCCACCCGCCGAGGACCTTCTCTATCATGTCCTCGCCGCCGAAGAAATCCGCTCCGGCCTCTTTCGCCTCGACTAACTTTTCACCCTTGGCTATGACGAGTATCTTGACCTTTTTCCCCGTGCCGTTCGGCAAAACGACCGAACCCCTTACCATCTGGTCGGGGTGCTTGGGGTCAACCCCGAGCCTCGCGGCCATGTCCGCGGTCTCGTCGAACTTGGCGCTCGCCGACGCCGTGAGCTTTTTAATGGCCTCGTCTATGCCGGAAAACCCTTCCCCTGTTTTTTCCTTTACAGATGCGTATCTCTTGCCTGCCATGATATTATCCCTCCACCTTGATTCCCATGCTTCTCGCGGTTCCCTCTATTGTTTTCATAGCCGCCTCGATTGTTCCGGCCGTAATGTCCGGCATCTTCATGCGCGCTATTTCTTCTATCTGGCGCCTCGTTACGGTTCCAATCTTATCCTTATTCGGCACCTTGGAACCCTTCTCGACTCCGACGGCCTTCAAAAGAAGCACTGATGCCGGCGGGGTCTTCGTGATGAACGAGAACGTCCTGTCCGCATAGACCGTTATGACGACCGGTATCGTGGTGCCTTCCTGCTTCTGGGTTCTTGCGTTGAACGCCTTGCAAAACTCCATGATGTTGACCCCGTGCTGGCCGAGCGCGGGACCGACGGGAGGAGACGGATTCGCCTTTCCTCCGGGTATCTGAAGCTTGATTTGCGTTACTACCTTCTTTGCCATGACGCGTTCCTCTCCTTAATAAATATCAAAAATTAAATGTCAAAAATCAAAAATAAGGTTTTCTTTTTTTATAAAAAGCGAATACCGAAATTTTGATTTTTGATATTTTACTTTTGATTTGTCCTCTTACGACTTCTCCACCTGAACGAAATCCAACTCGACCGGGGTAGCCCTTCCGAAGATGCTCACCAAGACCCTGAGTTTTCCTTTATCGGGCTTCACCTCTTCCACCATGCCGGTGAAGTTAGTGAAAGGCCCGTCCACAACCCTTACGTTTTCCCCGCGCTCGAAGAGCACCTTGGGCTTCGGTTTTACGGCGCCCTCTTCCATCTGGCGCATTATCTTCGCCACCTCTTCCTCGCTCACCGGCGGCGGAGTGGTCGAACCGCCGACAAAACCCGTCACCTTCGGAATACTGTGCAATATGTGCCACGCCTCGTCCGTAAGCTCCATGTTGACGAGTATGTAGCCCGGGAAAAACTTCCTCGAAGAAGTCTTCTTGACCCCCTTCACCATGCCGACGACCTTCTCGACCGGAACGAGGACTTCGCCGAAGAGGTCGGCCTTGCCGAGGGTTTTAACCTTCTCCTCGATGGCGCCCTTGACCTTGTTCTCGTAACCTGAATACGTATGAACTACATACCACTTTTTCGACATGCTAAATTGAAAGCTCCTTGCTACTGTCATTCCCGCAGTCTCTGGGTACCCATGCAAAAGCATGGGTCGCGGGAATCCAGGCTTTTTTATTTAAGGATATACTTCACGAGCGAAGACAACGCAAAATCCGCTAAACCGAAAAATAAGGAAAGCGCTATGCTCATGGCGATTACGACCCACGTAACGCTCATGGCCTGCTCTCTCGTGGGCCACGTGACTCTCTTTATCTCGCCCCTTGCTTCTTTTAAAAACTCTCTGGCTTTATCTATCTTTTCCATATGGTTTCGAATAAGCTGGCAGGCCAGGAGGGATTTGAACCCCCAACACGCGGTTTTGGAGACCGCTGCTCTGCCGTTAGAGCTACTGGCCTATAAGTCGGTTATCCGTTGCCGGTTACCGTCACTTCCCGTTGCAATGCCGAGACCAACGGGAACCCCGCCTACTTAGTCTCCTTATGGGCGACGTGGCGCTTGCAAAACTTGCAGTACTTCTTCAACTCTACCCTCTCGGAAGTGGTCTTCTTGTTCTTCGTCGAAGAATAGTTCCTGCGCTTGCATTCCATGCAGGCTAACGTGATTATCTCTCTCATAAAAACCCCTTAACTGACGTTGAACTAAAATCAAACATCAAATATCAAAAATCAAAAATTAGGTATTCTTTTTATAAAAGTAAAACCTTAATTTTGATTTTTGATTTTTTACTTTTGATTTGTCCCCTTAGGCCACTATCTTCGTTACCACTCCGGCGCCGACGGTCTTTCCGCCTTCCCTCACCGCGAACCTTACTCCCTCTTCCATGGCTATCGGGGTTATAAGCTCC
>JBAQMW010000109.1:0-4011 GCA_049303155.1 Thermodesulfobacteriota bacterium
GCGCTAAACGGCGCGGGTCGGGCGGCAGGCGGAACGCCTTTGGTGTCGAGTTCCGAGAGTTTCTCCACGTGCTCGAGTATCCTTCCGAGTTGAACGGCGTAGAGGCCGGATTCCTCTTCCGTGAGGGCAAGCCTTGCGAGGTCCGCGACGCGCGAAACGTCTTTTTTGGTTATGGCCATTATTTCCTCCGAAATCCCCTCCGATCCATGCCGGGGCACCCCGATGTAACATCGGGGTCGTGGGTCGGGGGGGAACCACTTGTCCCAAAGATTAACATACGCAAGGGGTTATTTCAAGGCAAGGGGGATAAAAGCCAGGGCGCGTTATACGTAAAGGTGTTTATCAAAAATCAAAACTCCTGTCCTGAGCCTGTCGAAGGAAAGGTTTAATGCGCCATTGAAATGCGGACGCACAATTTATCTCCGCAAAAAATCCCTTGACAACATTCGAGAAAAAGGATAAAAAAGATAAAAGAGGTCTTAATACTTCCTAATTATGTTCAGACTAAGCAAAGGCGCGGAATACGCAATAAGAGGGGTGCTTTACCTCTCGCTTCAGCCAAAGGGCAAGGTGGCCTTTATAGACGAGGTCTGCAAAGACCAGGACGTGCCCAAGGCCTATCTCGCGAAGATATTTCAGACCCTGTCGAAAAAAGGGCTTCTTATCTCGACGAGGGGCCCGGGCGGAGGGTTCACGCTCTCGAAGCCGCCGGACGAGATATCGGTTCTTGACGTCGTGGAGGCCATGGAAGGGCCGATTCGTCTTAACGTATGCCTCATACACAAGGGTTACTGCGAGAGGGATAAGACCTGCGCCATGCACGATTTTTGGCGGGAGGCGCAGAAAAAATTCTCCGAGTTTTTTTCGGGCAGGAAATTCTCGGACCTCGCCGTTGCCGCAAGGAAAAAGCAATCCAAGGCCGGCCGGAAGCCGGCCTAATACATAAAGACGCTCGATAAGGTTACCCCTTTTATTCGACAGGCGAGACGCCTGTCCTACGGGGGGGCCGGGTAATAAAAGACTAACCAATAAGAAGGAGGCACTACGATGGAAGGCGCAAACGTAACGGAAAAAAGGCAGTTTACCGAAGGCGCGGTCAATAAGGTAACGTTCGTGAAGACCGACGCCCTGGCGCAGGATACCTATTACTTCAAGCCCGCTCAGGTGTTAGATTGGCACAGGCATCCGGGCGGAGACCAGATATTCTTCGCGCACGAAGGCAAGGGAAAGTTCTATCTGGATGGAGGCAAGGAGGAGTCAATCGAGCTTAAGCCGGGCTCTATCGTGCTTGCGCCTAAAAACGTGTGGCATAAGATAGTGGCGGAGACAGAGCTTATAGTTTCTCAGGCCACGGTTCAGCCCGCGGGCATGGAGAAGAGGGCTTAGCAAGGTATGTAGTCATTGCGAGCGAAGCGAAGCAATCCAGTGATTGTAAAGATGAGAGTGCTTCGGTCGCTATGCTTCCTCGCAATGACAAGAAAACCAAGTTCTGGTCGGCATAAAAGGCGGGGGTTTCAAATCCCCCGCCTTTTTTACGTTATTGTCGAAAGTTATTTAGGCAGTATCAACTTTTTTCTTAAAGAAAAAGGCTTGACATCATCCCAGTATTCTGATATAAAACGACTATGTTAACACTATTCTGGAGGGCTAGGAAACAGAGCTAGGCTTCAATGCTCTGTTTTTATTTTTTTGGATTGTTGTTTTATTCCAAGGAAGGAGATGCCCCGATGAGTGTGGATAATTCAAAAGATATGATACTGATAAATAAGTTCACGGTGGAAATAAAGAATCGTCTTAATGAGGAAATTCAGAAGGCAACGAAGTTCGCCAAAGAGGAAAAGTCTCGTCTTGAAAAAGCCAGCAAGATAGACCCAAAGATTCTTCATGAACCCTTCACAATTTGATGTCGGTAGCCAATAGTCAGCCTTACGAAGTTATTCAGTATAATATCGAGCATCTTAAGGATTTATTTGTAAAAAAAGCCGGCAGTTTCCCTCATGTAGTTTCAAACAAATCCCACCTGCGTTTTTTTGATGAATATTTTAAGAAACTTAATACCCAGACAATTGTTGTCGAAAATAATTATGTCGATCGCGATTTCTTGGAAGATTTTACTGGTTATTACGCAAGATGTTTTGAGGATTATAAGCGGAAATGTGTCAGGCTACATTTTTTTAATATTGTATTCACAACAGAATTTTTTGATAGTATCTTGTCAGGCATCTGCGAAAAAGATGCAGATAAAAAACTTCAGTCTGCTTACCTTGGTTTCATCGTTGTAAAGCCCCTGCCACAGACTATTATTGGAAGAACCTGCCTCAAAACATATCCTCCGGAAGGGCGAAGGATATTCCCATCCCTTCGCAAATATGAAGTAAATTTATTTGGAATTAATCTTTATTTAGATTCTTTGGCATTTCAAGAACAAGATAAAGTTGTAGCTGCTTGTGCGACAAGCGCGCTATGGTCGGCATTCCACGGAACAGGCAAATTCTTTCATCATCATATACCCTCACCTGTAGAGATAACAAAATTGGCAAACACATTTCCGGAAGAAGGTAATACCAGAAGTCTTCCTAGCGAGGGGCTAACATGCGCGCAAATGGCGTATGCCATTCAGAGAATTTCTTTGGAGCCATTTCTTATAAATATTAAAGATCTCAATATTATGAAAACGAACGTGTATGCATACTTAAAACTCGGCATTCCTCTTGTTATGGGTATAGTTTTATACGACGTCTCACAGAAACCCCACAAGCCACTTGGTAAGCATGCAGTCACAATTACAGGTTATAATCTTGATTCGACCATTTTACCGTCTGAAAGTTATTCTTTTTTAAAGGCTTCCCGAATCAACAAAATCTACGTGCACGATGACCAGGTTGGACCATTTGCTCGTATGGTTTTTGATGGGAAGAAAGTATCATCGATAGATGAAATTAATGAAGAAAAATTTACAGAAGTGGATTCTCTTGATACATCGTGGGGGGCGGGAATCAGAGCTATCCCCGAAATTCTTTTGGCGCCTCTATATCACAAAATTCGCATTCCGTTTAATGCAGTACGCGATATGATTCGCTCTTTTGATTTATTTATTGAATCTTTAAGAGAATTGGAATTGGTTGTTTTAAGTAGACGGCTCGAATGGGATATATATCTTACAACAGTATCTGAATTCAAAAAAAGTATTTTTACCTCGAACGACGTAGTTTCCGACTATCGAAAAGATGTTCTGTCAAGCGACATGCCTCGTTTTATTTGGCGCGCAACAGCACTGAACTCTGAGAATAAAAAAGTTTTAGATTTGTTATTTGACGCAACTGATATAGAACAGGGTGCTTTTTTCCTTCGGGCTGTTGAATATGACAGAGATTTTGCATTAAAACTGCGAACATTGTCGGGATTGTTGAATAAAGAAGAAATGTTCAATAAGTTAAAAATAGAGCCTGTATGGAAATTTTTAGGATGGTTTGCTAAAAAGCATGAAGAAAATTCTGTACTGTAATATTCCTTATCCTTCCTTGCTCATCTCGAACACCTTAAATCCTTCTTTTTTCCACTTAAAATAATCCGAGATGATTTTACCGTGGTCAAAGACTATGGGAGAGGGGAGGTCGTCTTTTGTAAAGATGGCGGCCATCTTCGCGTCATCTCCCGCGACAGGCGCCCCGATGGCTTTTGCCACGAAAACTATTGTTACGGTGTGTTTTCTCGGGTCTCTTTTCGGGTCTGAGTAGGCGTGCATCTGGCAGAGTAAAACAACGTCGAGCGAGGTTTCTTCCTTGGCCTCTCTTATGGCCGCCTCTTCGAAGGTTTCTCCATAGTCCATGAATCCGCCGGGCAGGGCCCAGCCGTAAGGAGGGTTCTTCCTCTTGATAAGGACTATGCCCTTATCTTTAATTTCTATTATTATGTCAACGGTCGGGACGGGGTTTTTGTGCTTCATTCAACCTTGACGGATTTCAGGAATTCGGCGCTCTGCTCCGGAAGGGAGCTGTTGATGTATATGCC
>JBAQMW010000110.1:0-14889 GCA_049303155.1 Thermodesulfobacteriota bacterium
GTGCATGATATCTCCTCTCTCGCGGCTCGAGCGTTTCGCCGACCGGATAGCCAAGGGAGACCTTTCGGCCCGTCTTGATTACGAGAGCAAGGACGAGATAGGAACCCTCGTAGCTCATATGAACGGCATGGCGGCCGAATTGGAAGACATCAGGAAGACCATGGAAAAGAGGATAGAGGACCAGAGCGAGCAGTTGGCTTCGGTAAAGAAATTGGCCGCCGTCGGGCACATAGCGGCAGGGGTGGCTCACGAGATAAATAATCCTCTCGCCACCATGCAGATATGCGTGGATTCGCTCAGCAGGAAATACTCGGAGCCGGAACATCGCGGCGAGCACGTGCTTCTTCAGGGGTATCTCAGGATAATAGACGACGAGCTCAAGAGGTGCGCCGCGATAACCTCCGGGCTTTTGGACTTCAGCAGGGAAAGGCCGCCAAAGAAAGAACCGGTTGACGTAAAGAGTCTCACGGAGGATACAGGAAGGATGCTTCTCCTTCAGAAGAAGTACTCCAATTTATGCAAGGTGGATTGTGACTTTAAAGCGGACAACAATATGGTTTTGGGGGACGATGGCCAACTCCGGCAGGTTTTTTTGAATCTCATGGGCAACGGGTTCGACGCAATGGGAGGCAAGGGCGTGGTGAAGGTGAGCACGGAGGCTGTCTCGAGGTTCGGCAGGGACATGCTCTGCGTAAAGTTCGAGGACAGTGGCCACGGCATAAAATCCGGCGACATGGGAAAGATGTTCATGCCGTTTTTTACCACCAAAGGGGCGGAGCGCGGCACGGGACTCGGGCTTTCGATATGCAAAAAGATAATAATCGGGCACGAAGGCGCGATAGAGGCCGAGTCGGTTTACGGGGCGGGCTCGACGTTCACAATATATCTTTCGCAGTATAAAAAGAAGGACGAGGCGGTCGAGGAATATGTTCATAAGGGGTTTTTCATCAATTTGATGTAGATGAAAAAATGAGATTGCTTCGTTCCTCGCAATGACTGCTTAATCCGTCATTGCGAGGGGTTTTATCCCGAAGCAATCTCATTTTTACAATCACGGGATTGCTTCGGACGACCCAGCCTTCGGCTGGGTACCCCTCCCCTCACAATGACAAATTCTGGTATCGGTTATTTCATTTTTACCGATTTACCGTCCACTGATAACCGTCCACCGACAACATCCTACCTCGAATGCCTGTCAGCGACCTTGGTTGCGCCGTAAGAATCGGGCTTCGTAACGGCCGCGTAGCCGCTTCCGGTAACCATGCCTACGATTTCTTTTATTATGTCTCTGGTGTCGCCGTTCATGCCGACGTCAAGATGTATCTCGACGGGGAGCGCCTTGTGGCCGTTTTCCTGCAGTTTTGTCCGTAAAAAAGAGGCTAGCTCTATGCTCATCGTGGCCTCGTAAAATATCCTCTGGCGCATGCTCTCCATTTTTTTGCGCCTGAGCTTGCGGTAAAAATACCTGCCGCCGTGCCCGAGCCTGTGGACTACGACGGCGGAAACGAAAAGCGTTTCCTTGCCTATGAAAGAATCGGTTCCTATTATGAGATGATAGGCGTTGTCGTGCATCTCGCCGATGTACTCGACGAGCTTCGAGAACATGCCCTCGGAGGAAACTTTCCCGAAGGTGGGGCTTATAAACTCCGCGGACTCCAAACTGTTCGGTTCTTCACCCGGCATAACGCCATTTTATAACGGAAGTGATACGTAAAGCAAGGGAATTCCCCCTGAAAGACGCTTTTATCTTTGGTAAAAATACCAGCAAAATCAGCATGTTAGGAATAATTTTTTTATGGCAACAACGCTTTTTTTATGTTAATATCATACGATTAAAATCGCGGAGGAAGACGGTACCGATGAAAAAAGACGACACAAAAGAAACTCCGAAAGAAACCGAAAAGAACCCCGTAAAAGAAGATTCGTCTTATGATGAAAGTTCCATAAAAGTTCTGGGGGGGCTCGAAGCAGTAAGGAAAAGGCCCGCCATGTATATAGGCTCGACCGGAACCTCCGGGCTTCACCATCTCGTTTACGAGGTCGTTGACAACTCGGTTGACGAGGCCTTAGCCGGTTTCTGCAAAAACATAGACGTCGCTGTCCACCAGGACGGCTCTGTTACGGTTATTGACGACGGAAGGGGCATACCGGTAAAGCTCCACCAGGCGAAGCAAAAACCGACGGTCGAGGTCGTGCTTACCGAACTCCACGCCGGAGGAAAATTCGAGCAAAAAGCCTACAGGGTTTCGGGAGGGCTTCACGGAGTCGGCGTTACGGTCGTAAACTTCCTTTCCGAATGGCTCATGGTGGAAATAAAAAGAGACGGCTCTGTTTACGAACAGCGCTACGAGCGCGGCAAGCCCGTCTATCCTCTTAAAACAATAGGCAAGGCCGCGAAGACCGGCACCAAGATAACCTTCAAGCCCGACTCCGAGATATTCGAAACAACGGAATTCAGCTTCGACACCCTGAGCCAGAGGCTCCGCGAACTTTCCTTCTTAAACGGCGGACTCAAGATAAACATCCTTGACGAACGCAGCGGCAAGGCGCACGAGTTCCAGTACAAGGGCGGCATAGTGAGCTTTGTCGAGCATCTCGGCAAGACCAAAGACCCTATACACCCGAAGGTCGTTTACTTCAGCGGCGAAAAGAACGAAGTGCACGCCGAGGTGGCGCTTCAGTGGAACGATTCCTACTCCGAAAACATCTTCGCCTACGCCAATAACATAAACACCACCGAAGGCGGAACGCATCTCACGGGCTTCAAATCCGCCCTCACGAGGACCATAAACAGCTATGCCGCTGAAAAAAACCTCATAAAAGACTTAAAAGAAGCCCTTCAGGGCGATGACGTAAGAGAGGGATTGACGGCGGTAATAAGCGTCAAACTCCCGAACCCCCAGTTCGAGGGGCAGACAAAGACCAAACTCGGAAACTCCGAAGTCGAAGGCTTCGTAAAGGCCATAGTAAACGAAAAACTTGCCGAATTCCTCGAAGAAAACCCCTCTGTCGCGAAAAAGATAGTGAACAAGGCCGTCGAGGGCGCGAGGGCGAGAGAGGCCGCGAGAAAGGCCAAAGAACTCGTAAGGAGGAAGGGTGCGCTTGACTCGGCCTCGCTCCCCGGCAAACTCGCCGACTGTCAGGAAACTAACCCCATCTTGAGCGAAATCTTCATAGTCGAGGGAGACTCGGCCGGAGGCTCGGCAAAGCAGGGCAGGGACAGGAGATTCCAGGCGATACTGCCTCTTCGCGGCAAGATACTTAACGTCGAGAAGGCCAGATTCGACAAGATGATATCGAACGAGGAGATACGCACCGTTACCGCGGCCTTGGGCTGCGGCCTCGGAAAAGAAGACCAAAACCCGGACAAACTCCGCTACCACAAAATAATCATAATGACCGACGCCGACGTGGACGGAAGCCACATAAGAACGCTTCTCCTCACGTTTTTCTACCGCCAGATGTCTTTCCTTGCCGAAAGGGGCTACCTCTACATAGCCCAGCCCCCGCTCTACAAGATAAAGAAGGGCAAGGAGGAGCGCTACATAAAAGACGAAGCGGCGCTCGACGAGTTCATACTCGAATCCCTCAAAGACGGCATCACCGTGTCCTCCAAAGGCAAGGGAGCGCCCCTTAAGGGCGAGAGCCTCATAAAGACGCTCCGCAAGGTCGCGCGGTTCCAGAGACGCATCGAGAGGGCGGCAAGACGCGGCAAGGACAAATTCATCCTCACCGCCCTCGCCCTTGAGGAGAACTTCGACGCGGAAACGCTCGAAAGCGAAAAAGACATGAAACGCCTCTTCGACAACCTTAAGACCTACTTGATGGCGTTCCACCCCGAGATTACCCCTGTCGAATTCTCGGCTGAGAAAGAAAAAGACAGCGGCAGGCACACGATAAAATGCCTGTCCAGAAAAAACAGCTCGCCCTTTACGACCGTCATAGACTATGATTTTCTGGCCTCGCCGGAATTCAAAGAACTCAGAAACCTCGGCGCCGAACTCTCCTCCCTCGGACAGCCTCCGTTTAAGATAAGCTCGTCCGGCGAGGAGCGCGAGGTGAAAACCTTCGAGGAACTTGCGGAGAACGTGCTCGAGATGGGCAAAAAAGGCATCTCCGTGCAGAGGTATAAGGGCTTGGGAGAGATGAACCCGGGCCAACTGTGGGAAACGACCATGGACCCGGAAAAACGGATACTGCTTCAGGTAAAAGTGGAAGACATCGTCGAAGCCGACAGCATATTCACCATGCTCATGGGAGACCAGGTCGAGCCGAGACGCCAATTCATAGAAAGGAACGCTCTCGAGGTCTCGAACCTCGACGTTTAACTACTTCCGATGAGGGGCCAATCCCAAAAAATAGGCATATACATAGACGCCGTCAACATAGCGCGTAACGGCGGGTTCGGCATGAGGTTCGACATACTCCGGGACTTCGCCTGCAGAGACGGCGGAGAACCTGTCCGGCTTAACGCCTACGTGGCGCACGACGAAGAAAAGGCCAAGACCGACAGGGAATACAAGGAAAAGACCCTGAACTTTTACGCCGCCTTACGAGACTTCGGATACAAGGTCATAGAAAAACCCGTCATGTGGTATGTGGACGAAACCGGTTCGCGGTACGGCAAGGCAAACGCGGATCTGGACATGGCGGTGGACGCGCTCTTACAGTCGGAAAACCTCGACAAAGTGCTCTTCGCCACCGGAGACGGGGATTTCGTGCAGGTCGTAAAGGCCCTGCAGAACAAGGGTTGCAGAGTCGAGGCGGTGGCGTTCCAGAACATATCCAGCAACCTTAAAAGAGAGGTGGATCTCTTTATGTCCGGCTACCTGATACCGAACCTCCTGCCGCTCGATAATCCGGAGAACACGAAATGGGGCGACCCCGGCTCCAAGGTGCGCGGCATATGCTACAACTTCAACCACACCAAGAACTACGGGTTCGTGAGGTTTCTCCGCCACATAGGTCCCGGACTCTGGATTACGGACACGAGGCAAAGCGACTCCCCTTACAACACCGCCTTTGTCCACGAATCGGACTTCGGCTCGCAAGGCATCATAAGCCAGCTTCCGAACAGGGACTTTATCTTCGAATTCGATATCTCAAAAGGCGAGAAGGGGCTTCAGGCGAAACACATCGTCAGGGTCTATCCGCAGTAATACTCCACGCGCAAAACTTCTGAAAAAGTTGAAAGAAACAGTAAACTACCCCGCCTTTAAGACCACGCGCCCCTTCGGGGTACCCGCTCGGAGAGCGGGTCGGACGCAGGATAGGCAGTTAGATAGGCAATACCTAACTGCAACCCTGTCTACGGTTTTCCGCGCATCCGGTCGATGCCCCGGCGTGCTTCCGTAAAGTTCGGATTTATCCTTACCACCGCCGCGTATTCTTTCATTGCCTCTGCTTTTAGCCCCTTTTTCTCATACGCAAAACCGAGGTCGTAATGAATTCCTGCGTCCTCAGGTTTTAACCTTAACGCCTTTTGAAATTCCACGATGGCTTCATCTATGCGACCGAGCTTTCCATAAGCAACTCCGAGATTATTATACGCAAGCGCATAATCAGACTCGAATCTTATTGCCTTTTGCAATTCCTCGATAGCCTCATCCATGCGGCCGAGCCTTCCATAAGCAACTCCGAGATTGTTATACGCAAGCGCATAATCGGGTTTCAATTCTATTGCTCTATGATAGTTCTCAATCGCTAATTCCGTGCGGCCAAGCTCATAATAAGCGAGTCCGAGATTGTAATACGCAGGCACATAATCGGGGTTTAATTTTATTGCTCTCTGATAGTTCTCTATCGCAGGTTCCATGCGGTCAAGTTTTTTATAAACGTTTCCGAAAGTGTTATATCCCCGCGCCACATTAGGACTCTTTCTTACGACATCTCCCCAAAGCGTTATCTCGTCATTCCAAACAAAATTTCTCTTAAAAGTAACAATGCCGAAAGGAAGAAAGATTATAAGCAGTAAAACAACCGCTGCCTTCCGAATCCCCCCACTTTTTGGAAAAGGGGGGAGTATCAATCCCACCTGCCGCTGCTCCCTGCTTACTGCCCGCCGGGACAAGTTTCGGGCTTGCGGAGATAGTTCTTTTTTCACCTTCACCTCGGAGCAGTTTTCTTCCGCTCGCCTTGCCCATCGGTTCATGTCATATAAAAATTCCGCTGTAATCAAGGCGTGTCCCGTGCGCGAGATTTCATGCCGCACCCCGTTTGGACAAGCAAAGGTTTTACCCCTGCCTCTTGCCTAACATAAGCGCGAATACCGCCCCTATGAAATACAACCCCAGCATCGGAAGCCCGAGGAGGAGTTGGCTCACCACGTCAGGCGGGGTCAATATGGCGGCGGCTATGAATATCACGACTATCGCGTATCTCCAGTACGCGATATAGGTCTTTCCGCTTACGAGACCCAGCTTCGCCGTTACCGCCATCACAAGAGGCAGCTGAAATACGGCTCCGAAAACCACGAGAAACATCGCGGCAGTGGAAAAATACTCTCCCATGGATATGAAGGGCTTGAGTTCGGGCGTGGAAAAACTCAAGAGATATTTAAAGGCAATCGGGAAAACGAAAACATAGGCGAAGACCGCGCCAAAAAGAAAAAGCGCGGTCGATACGAATACGAGGGGGAAGAACCACTTCTTTTCCTCCTCGTAAAGGGCCGGAGCAACGAAACCCCATGCCTGAAAAAGCACGTAAGGGCTCGCCAGTAATACGGCGGAATACATGCCGACCTTAAGATAGGTAAAAAACGGCTCACCCATCGCCGTGAAGGCCATGAACCTCGAACCCTCAGGCAAGGCCTCTATAAGAGGCTTTGCGAGAATCTCCAGCAAGACGTCCGAATAGTAATAGGTTGCGGCGAAGGCGGCAGTAACCGCCACGGCCGACCTTATAAGCCTCTGCCTGAATTCTTTCAGATGACCGGTAAGGGTCATTTGTTCGCTCATGGAAAACTCCGTAAAATAGCGATTAGAAACCTCTCTATTTTACAAACCGGCGATTTGCACGACCCACCCCGACCCATTCTTGAGAATGGGTTCCCCGGTGGGTACCCCGACTTCGTTATCGGACAATTTTTGCTCCTCACCGTATCGGTGAACATACGGCTCGTTACAAAAATTGTCCGCTGCCTCGTCTGTCGGGCAACGGGATGCTCGCCGCAGACCGAAGGTCGGGGCGAGCTATATAATGGCATACCTTGCCGTAAAGATTCCTGCTTACAAGCAGGAATCTTTCACTTGCCGGTTTCCCCAAAAATCAATGTCTGTTTTTGGAGAACTACTCTTTCTTTTCCTTTTGAACGACCGTATCCTGCACTTCCTTCATGGCCTTTTTGAGTTCAGTGAAGGCCTTGCCCAAGGCCCTGGCAATCTCCGGCATCTTGTCCGGACCTATGAAAATAAGGGCCAGCGCCGCAATAATAATCAATTCCGCCAATCCTATGCCGAACATACCATCACCTCTCCGGCGGAACTATTAGCACCGGACACCCTGAAAGCCTCATGACCTTCTCGGTCGTCGAGCCGAAGACAAACCGCGCGGCCCGTGTGCCTCCGAAAGTGCCCATGACTATCATGTCTATGCCGCTGCGGGCCGCGAACTTGGTAATCTCTTTATACGGAACTCCCTCGACGAGCCGAAGCTCCGCGTTTTTTACTCCCCTGAGAAGCCGCGAGGCGAATTTACCGAGCATGGCCTCGGCCGCCTCCTTCATCTCAAGGTCGAGTTCATCGAAGGAAATATGCGGCAAATAACTCCCCGCGGCCTCGCCTTTCGTCTCCACCACGTGAAGCACGTAAAGCCTTGCCGAACATTTACGCGAGAGCATTACGGCGAAGGAAAGTGCGTCTTCCGAGGCCTTCGTCATGTCCACAGGCAGGAGTATCCTCCTGATGCTCTTTGAATTCTTTTTATTCTTCATAAGACTCCTGTTTAAAGGTATTTCCATCGGCCGAAATTATTTAACGCCGTGATTATACCACGTCCTTTGAAAGATTTTAGCATTTTTCAATAAAACCCGCCTTTCGAAGATTGACGTCTTGCGGCAAAAATGATAGATTCCAAACATGGCCTGCCCTGCGAATTGCGGGAAAAACTCCCGCGTAGAAGACTCGCTCTGCCTCCGGTGCGGAACTCCGGTGAAAAAGCAATGCCGCCTCTCGGATAAACGCCGTCCGTTTTGCGGAAGCTCGTGCGAAACTTTCTACTTCGTAAGAAAAGCCGCCAAAAATCTTTTTAGCCGCCTCAAGGCCAAAAACGCGTCCCCCTCGCTCGGAAGGGCGTTGGAAAACGCCTTCTTCTTTCTCATCGAAAAAAGAAGCATAACTCCATCCGCCTCATGGCGGCGCGGACTTCTTGCCAACCTCTACGTAAACGCGTTCTTGGCGGAAATAAAGATAAAAATATTTGCCAAGAGTTTTCTCGGCGCTATAAAACCCTCGCGCATTGCCAAGCATCTTGCGGATTCGGCCTCGAAACGCCTTATACGTCTCCGTTCGTACTCTGCTTACAGAATAGGCGCTCTCGTCAAGATAACCCTTGACGCGATACGGCTTTTCCCTGTTATTTCCTTTGCGCTCGTTATTCTCGTAAAATCCGTCACCAAACATTCAGCAAGGTCTTTACTGTCTTTTCTTTATCTTTTAAAGAACGATTCGTTTTACTTAGCCTCCAAAACTTTTAAACTTTTCAAAAAGGCATGGATAAGGCTCGCCATAATTATCCGCTCCGCGCCCGAACTCGCAAAAGACACGGCTTACGCGTTAAAGCCTCTCCCTCTAAGAACAGGATTTTATCTGAGCATAGCGGCAGTAGGCTCGATAGGCCTCCACGAAAATCTGAAAAACGGCTATTACGATATATTCTCGGACATAAAAAAACCAGAAATCCTTTCAAGCCGCGAACCCGTTCCAGCGGCTCTGCCGAAAAAAACCTACGAAACAATGCCGCTGGACTCTATGACCGAGCCGTTGCCGGCGAAAGGCATTGAAACGCAGACCCTTTTAAAGCCGGAAGAAAAGCCATATATTCCGATGAAGCCGACGGCCGCCGTCAAAGTAAAGCCCGCAGAGACGGCCTTTATAAAGCCTCTGCCGCCGAAACCTTTGATGACGCTCCCCCCGTTTCTCTCGCCGCCTGACGTAACGAGGGGAGGAACGGATAAGCCGGAACTCTGCCTCACGTTCGACGGCGGGTCGGAGGCCTTCGATACCGCTCTCATACTCGACACATTGAGGGAGCGCGGCATACGCACGACCATATTCCTTACCGGAGGGTTCATTCAAAAATTCCCGGACATCGTAAGGACGATTGTTGCGGACGGGCACGAGGTCGGCAACCACACGCTCACTCACCCGCACCTCACGACCTTTGAGCATGACCGCCGCCACTCGACGCTTCCGAACGTAACAAAAGAATTTCTCCTCAAGGAACTCCTCGAAACCGAAAGGCTTTTCAAAGAAACAACGGGACGCGGCATGGCGCGGCTCTGGAGGGCGCCTTACGGCGAGGTGAACGCCGAGCTTCGCGCTTGGGCCTTCGAGAAAGGCTACGCGCACGTGGGATGGACAGCGGACTACGCGGCGAGAGAAAGCCTCGACACATTGGATTGGGTGAAAGACGCCTCAAGCAAACACTACCGCACTGCCGGAGAAATGAAACAAAGGGTGCTCGATTTCGGAAAAAACTCAAACGGCCTTAACGGCGGCATAGCGCTCATGCACCTCTCGAGCGACAGGGCGGAAGACAAACTCTCGGAGGTCCTCGGCGAACTCATTGACGAACTCGACAAGCGCGGCTACAGATTCGTAAAGGCATCAACGATAATAGAAGGTAACATTGATATGGCGGAATTTATGGCCAAAGTGAAAGAGGCCTCTAACGTAAAAACGTCCGATACCGGACAAATGGCGCTTAAACCGGTTGCCATGAAAGAGAAACGCGACGCGATAAGGTAGCTAAACCTCTTTTCCTGCCCTCATCAACTCTCCCCTGTCTTCCCTTAAAAACAAAAGAAGCGCCATGCCAAAAACAAGCATGGCGGAGCCAATTCCTATGAACCATATTCCCGGGTCTTTGTTTACGCTTATTACTGCGTAAGGGCTCGTCACGAATCCTTCGAGAGTTATGCCTGTTGAACCGGCCTTGGCAATAGAGCCTTGCCCTCTTAAACTTAAGAACCCGCGCTTTTCCTCGGAAGACAATATCTCTACATACGGGTTATTATAAGAAGACGACGCTGAATAAGGTTCGCCCTTGTCGTCAAGCGCGAAGTCGGGATACACGTTTCCGAGGATAAACTTCTTGCCCCCTGCCGAGGTAAACGCCTTTCCGAAACCCGCCTCTACAATGCCTCCGTCAACAATAAGCCTAAGCCCGCTTATTGTATCGCCGTTATCAGAGTGATAAAAAGCCATGCCTTTGTAAATAAGAGGCGAATTCATCATAACGTCGCCGCTCTTTTTTTCCGCTCCGTTCTCAAAAACCGTTATCGAGGTCTTCAGAAAATCCGGGCTGCCTGTCTTGTCATTTTTAACCTCAGTGTCGTTTAACCTTATAGAAATACCTTCCACCGCCTGAACAGGCGCGGTCTCGCCTTTTAAAATAACGTTCCCGTAAGAGCGAAATCCAGAAACGCCTCCGATAAAATGCCCCAGGAGAGCAACCAAAAACCCGGCGTGCACTATTTGCGGCAAAAGAGACCTCCACGGCCTTTTCATCTTTATTATCGAATAAAGCCTGTCGAAGGTGCAAACAGAGGTGTTTATGGCGAAAATTCCAACGAGCAGGATAAGGACATATATCCAGAAGGTGAGATTAAGATGCCGTAGCCCTTCCGTAGCGAGCCACGGAAGAAGTATCATCGAGTCGAGTTCGCCGTAAAACTCCGGATTCGCCATCACGAAAAAAGAACCCAATCCGGCGACCGCGGCTATAAGAGCCGAAAGCACGACCGTAAGGCCTGTCGAAGAAAAGAATTCGTAAAGGCGTTTCATGAATAATACCGATAGACCCCCATTGGTTTTCTATCACAGCGCTAAAAGCCTGTCAACTTGACAGAGCGCGGCGCGGTCATATAAACTGAATCATGCTAAAACTCAAAACCCTCTTTCTCTCCACCCGTCCTCAATTTTTCCCTGCCGTGATACTGCCCGTAACGACGGGCACGTCTTACGCGTTATATAAAGGCGCCTCTTTCGACGCCCTCTCTTTCTTTCTCGCCCTTATCGCCGCAATCCTATACCACGGCGGCATGAACGTATTAAACGACTACTTCGACAGCCGAAGCGGAGCCGATGAAATGAACCTTGCCCCTTTAACCCCGTTTGCCGGTGGAAACAGGATGATACAAAAAGGCCTCATGAGCCAAGGCGAAACTCTTTTGGTTTCGCTCGTTTTGCTTTTTATGGGGAGCGCCATAGGCCTCTACCTCGTTTGGCTCAAAGGGATTTTTATTCTCATAATAGGCGTCCTTGGACTTTTAACGGGCGTCCTTTACTCCGCGCCGCCCGTATTCTTAGCGGGACGCGGGCTCGGAGAAGCAACAGTATTCCTGAACTTCGGAGTTCTTACGGCAATAGGAGCTTACTTCCTGCAAGCGGGAAACGTCTCGCTTCCTGCGGCCATAATTTCCCTTCCAATAGGTTTCCTCATAGCCGCGATACTCTACGTAAACGAATTCCCGGACTACGAATCCGACAAGGCATCCGGAAAAAGAAACCTCGTCGTAAGGTGGACGCCCGAGAAGGCGAGATACGGAATGTTTATCATTGGCGCAATGACTTACTTAAGCGTGGTTATCCCTGTCATTACCGGACACCTCCCCCTGCGATTTCTCGCGGGGCTCATTTCTCTTCCTTTTTTTCTCAAGGCCTCGATGGGCGTCATGAGTTTTTACGAAATCCCGGATTCCATGAAAAAGCCGATTAAATTCGTAATCCTCTCCCATGTCCTTACCGGAGCCGCTATCACCATAGCGTTCATCCTGCCTTAACGCACCGTTTCCTTCAATCTCCCTCCTTGACGCGATAAGCAATACTTCGCTATATTATGCCGATGCCTGAACAACCCGGAAAAACAACGCCCCTTGACAAAAAACGCGTAGCCGCGTGGGCGCTTTACGACTTCGCCAACTCCGTTTACCCCGCGGTCATAACAACGACCGTCTTCAGCGTCTATTACGTAAAGCACGTCGTCGGAAACACGGATGGGCTCGGAGACCTTTGGTGGGGCAGGGCTATTTCGGCCTCCATGCTCTTCGTGGCTCTCTCCTCGCCTATTCTCGGGGCGGCGGCAGATGCAGCCGGCGTCAGGAAAAAACTCCTCTTTTTCTTCACCTCCCTCTGCATAGTAAGCGTGGCCCTGCTTACAACCGTAAAAGAGGGCATGGTCTTATGGGGTTTCGCGCTCGCCGTGCTCGCCAATATCGGATTCGAGGCCGCGCTCGTTTACTATAACGCCTATCTGCCGGACGTCGCGCCTTACGAAAAACGCGGGTTCGTATCAGGCATGGGGTTCGCAGCCGGTTACGCGGGCTCAGCCGCAGGGCTTCTCGTAGCCCTGCCTCTCGTGGCTAAAGGAGAGTTCGAGCTTGTCTGGCTTTCTGTCTCAATCTTCTTCGCGATATTCTCGATACCCGTATTCATGTATCTCCCCTCCGACAAGCCGGGGACAAAGAGTTTTGTAAAGGCGTCGTTCGGCGGCGCGTCCCACATCAAGCGGCTTATAAAAGACGTCATGGGGAGAAAAGACTTAAGAAGGTTTTTGCTTTCCTATTTCGTCTATATAGACGGCGTGAACACCATCGTATATTTCGCGGCCATATTCGCCGCCACGACCTTGGGCTTCGATAACATGGAGCTCATCTATCTTTTCCTCATAGTTCAGGTATCGGCCCTCATGGGCGCGATACTTCTCGCTAAGCCTACCGACACGTGGGGGCCGAAGGCCGTGATAACCGGCGCCTTAATCCTCTGGTTCGCTGTCGCGGTTATCGCGGCTTACGTAGAATCAAAGGCGGCATTCTTCGCCATATCAGTAGCCGCCGGATTGGGGCTCGGAACGGTACAATCCGCGAGCAGGGCTTTTATGTCGGAACTAATCCCGAAGGGCAAGGAGGCCGAGATGTTCGGCTTCTACGCGTTTTGCGGCAAGAGTTCTTCGGTTGCGGGGCCGCTCGTCTTCGGAACAATGTCGTATCTTTCCGGAGGAAACCAAACGGCCGCGATACTCGTTATCGCGGCGTTTTTCCCGATAGGGCTTTTGCTCCTTCGGCGGGTAAACGCGAAGCGGCCGGAAAACGCGGCATAATCTCAATTCCTCTGGCAACGCGGCTTTTTTATGTGATAAAATCCGCACAATGAATCTATCTGAAGCGTTTTTAAAAAACCGGAAAACCATCCAACTTCTAACGCTCGTTTTCCTTACCGCCGGGGCGTACCTCAATAGTTTCTCCGCCTCTTTTCACTTCGACGACACCTACGCCATACTCGAAGACGACGCGATTAAGAGCCTGCAAAACCTGCCCTCGATCCTATCGGACGTTTTCGGAAGGCCGATTCTCAGGGCGACCTTCGCGATAAACTACGCCATAAGCGGAACCGAGGTCTTCGGCTATCATCTCGTAAATCTCGTTTTACACGTCCTCGCGGCGATAGCGGTATGGTTCGCGTGTTCGGAAATCCGCGAAAGGCTCGCAGAGAAAGATCTTGGCAAGGCAAACGGCCTCGCGCTCTTTCCGTTTCTTTCGTCTCTTCTCTTCGCCCTGCACCCTCTCCAGACAGGCTCTGTCACCTACATAGCGAGCAGAAGCTCCGTGCTTGCCGCGCTTTTTTCGCTTCTTTCTTTTATCGCGTTCATCAGGGCTTCGTCAAAAAAAGGCCGTTTTTACCCTGCGTTGACTTTAGTTTTTTTCGTACTCGCGCTCGGCGCGAAAGAGTCCGCGATAATCGCGCCTTTCATCTTTCTCGCCTTCGCCTTCGTATTTACCGGCAACGGAGCGAAAAATATCCTAAAGACGCACGGCGCGGCGTTAATCCCGTGCTTTATAATTATCGCGGCCTACGCAGCGCTGAGAATGCTTACGCTCGACAATCCGATGCCGATAGACCCAAGAATCGAAGAAGGGGTGCTTTCCCCTTACAATTACCTCCTGACCGAACTCAGGGTAATGGCCTTTTATTACCCGAAGTGGCTCCTCGTCCCCTTCTTCGGCCCTAACGTCGACCCGGACATATTACCTTCGCTTGGTTTCTTTAACGCCTCGACTATGGCGGCAACAGCCGAAATAACGGCCATTATCGCAACGGCGATTTTCCTGAGACGCCATTGTCCTTTGGTGTCGTTCGGGATATTCTGGTATTTTATCGCTCTCGTTCCGACCTCGACCATATATCCTCTGGGCGACGTTGCGGTTGAACGGCATCTCTATCTTCCGTCTGTCGGTTTCTTCATTGCGGCCGGTTTTTTACTTTCGCGTCTCAAGGATTCGGCGAAGGCAAGGCGTCTCGGAAAGGCGCTGCTCGCGGCCTACGCGATACTCTTCGCCTCTTTATTCTACTTCACGGTAATGAGTAACTACGTATGGCGAAGCGAATTGACGCTCTGGGAAGACGCGGCGCTGAAGACCCCCGATAAACTCCGTGTGCTCAATAACAGGGCTTGGGGACGCTACCTTTCCGGAGACGAGGTCGCGGCGTTAGCCCTTTATAATGACCTCTTGCGCCGCTTTCCCGAATATCCGTTCGCGCACAATAACATCGGCGCGATATATCTTTCGAAGGAAGAACTCCCGTCCGCCATAACGGCATACGGTGAGGCCGTGCGGCTTCGACCGGACGCGGCGCCATTTCGCATGAATCTCGCGGCGGCCTACGACAGGGC
>JBAQMW010000111.1:0-6257 GCA_049303155.1 Thermodesulfobacteriota bacterium
GCGCAAAGCTCCGGCATGGCTGCTATTAAGGAACTGCCTACAGCCGGAATCGAACCGGTCGAGCAGGCCATTACCGGCGAAGCCGAAGAGGAGCATGCCCGGAGACTCGCGAGGATCATAGTGTCCGATATAATACTCTATACCGACGTAGAGGTGGAAGACGCCATAAAAAGAGGCAGGTTTTACCACGAGTTGAAGGAAGAAATAAGGGAAGGCATAAGGTATTTCAAGAAGAAGTCTCCGGCGTCCGTCCCGGTCGAAAGGTATCTGAAAGAGGCCTTTGAGGAGTTTCTCTCGAAGAAAAGAAAAGAATTTGGCATAATCTGACATAAATATATTTTTTCTTTTGTAGCTCAGGGCTTTAGCCCTGAATAAATATATATTTTCTTTTGTATCAGCCCTAAAGGGCTGAGCTACATAATCTTTGATTCTAAATTTCTAATAACAGGGCCTATATGAGTAAGGGAGGATAACGCAATGAGCGAAAAAGACGAAAAAGATTCGAAGGCCGGCAAGACGCCGGAGACGGCGGAAGGTCAGGCAAAGAAGGGCGAAGAGATACTTCAAGTCTTGAGAAAGAGCGCGGATTTTACCCACGAACTCCTGAAGGAGAACGAGAGGTTGAGATTCCGGGTGGCCCAGCTACTGGAGGAGAAGGGTTCCTCCGGTAAAGACGAGGGCGGCGTCGAGAGCTCGTTCGTGGAGGAACTCAAGAGAAAGCTCAAGGCCGTGGAGGAAGAGAAGACGAAGATAGTGGCGCGCTTTCAGGAAGTTGAGAAGGAAAATGCCGACTTCGCGAACCGCTACATCGAAATCGAGCAGGAAAATAACGTCCTCGCGAACCTCTACATAGCGACCTACCAGCTCCACTCCACGCTCGATTTGAACGAGGTCCTTCGCGTAATACTGGAGATAGTGATAAATCTGGTCGGCGCGGAGCAGTTCGGCCTCGTGCTCTTGGACGAGAGGTCGCATGAGCTTAAGGCCGTCGCCACGGAGGGCATATCGAAGGACGATATTCCGCCGATAAGGCTCGGCGAAGGAATAATAGGGACTGTCGCGAAGACAGGGGAGGATTACTTCAGGAAGGACATAAGCGCGCCTATTCAGTTCAACCCGCTTTTCCCGCTGGTTTGCATACCGCTTAAGATAAAAGAGAGGGTGATAGGCGTGCTCGTGATATACAGCCTCCTTCAGCAGAAGGACACTTTTACGACCCTCGATTTCGAACTTTTCAATATGCTTGCCGGGCATTCCGCCACGGCCATATTCAGTTCCAAGCTCTATACCGAATCCGAAAGAAAACTTTCCACCATACAGGGCTTCATAGACCTTTTGACGAAACAGGAGGCTAAGTAGGCGCCATGGCTTATAAAGTGCTCATAATCGAGGATTCGCCGACCATGAGGCAACTCCTCGTGTTTACCTTGAAACGCATGCGGGAGCTTGAGATAGAGCAGGCGGCGGACGGAGTCGAGGGATTCAAGAAGCTCGCAACAGGCAAGTTCGACCTTATCCTGACGGACATCAATATGCCCATCATGGACGGGCTTAAGTTCGTGGGGCTTTTGCGCAACGACGCGGCAAACGAAAACAAGGGCGTTCCGATAATAATCATAACCACCGAAGGCGGAGAGTCTGAGAGGGACCAAGGTCTTGCCCTCGGGGCCAATTCATACATAACGAAGCCCATAAACGCGGTGTCGCTTATCTCTGCCGTCAAGAAGCACCTCAACATCCCCTGAGCGGTTGACGCTTTGGCGCACCCAGCATCACTTTTCGCTGTTAACGCGCAGGGTTTAGGCAATAATACTTGACACGAGTATACGTATTACAGATGTGTTAATATTGAAAAGTGGTGCTGGGCGCGTTGCTGGTAGAATTATCGGGTGTAACTCAAGGCTTTAGCCTTGAGACATCAAGACTAAAGACTCCGGATTCCCGCGACCCATGCCGACCCGTCCTTTGGATGGGCGTCACGTGGGCGCCCCGGCATTGCGGGAATGACAAGAGAAACAGGAGGTTAACGTGAAGGCCATCATTATGGCGGGAGGGTTCGGCACGAGGCTTCGGCCTTTGACTAACAGTCTTCCGAAGCCGATGGCGCCTGTCGCGAATAAGCCGATAATAGACCACATTATCGAACTCCTGAAGGCCCATTCCTTTACCGACCTTACCGCGCTGCTTTTCTTTTATCCCGAAATCATCGAAAAACATCTTGCCGACGGCTCGCGCTTCGGGGTAAACCTGGAATACGTAACCCTTGCCGAGGACCTCGGAACGGCCGGAAGCGTCGCCAACGCCATGAGGAGGATTACCCCCTTTTCCAAAGGGGGGTTAGGGGGGATTGAGACACAGGACTCTACCGTGTTGATCATAAGCGGGGACGTGCTTACGGACATAAACCTCTCCGAGGCGGTTAAGTTCCATAAAAAGAAAAAATCGTTAGCCACGATTATTTTAACGAGGGTGCAAGACCCGCTTCCCTATGGCATAGTCATAACCGAGGAATCCGGCAAGATAGCGCGTTTTCTCGAAAAGCCGTCATGGGGAGAGGTCTTCAGCGATACGATAAATACCGGCATATATATACTCGAGCCGGAGGTGCTCGCCTACCTTCCCGAAGGCAAGGAGATGGATTTCTCCAACGACCTCTTCCCCGCCCTCCTAAAGGACGGCAAGCCTCTTTACGGATACATAGCGGACGGTTATTGGAGGGATGTCGGCAGCCTCGGCGAATACAGGCTCGCCAACATAGACGCGCTTCAAGGCAGGGTCAAGGTGAATATAGAGGGTACGGAGATTAAGGACAAGGGCGTTCGCGCGGGTAAAAACGCCAAAATAGATCTTACCGCGAAGATCGAGGGTTCGGTGGTCGTCGGAGCCAATGCCGCGATAGGCCGCGGCGCGAGGGTGGCCGATTCGGTAATAGGCGATAACGCGGTAATAGAAGAAGACGCCGTCGTGATAGGCTCGGTCATATGGAATGGCACGCGGATTGGAAGAGGGGCGAGCCTTCAGGAAAACATAGTGCAAAACGATACCCAAATCGGCGACGGCGCTCATCTCGGCATAGGGGCGGTCGTGAGCGACCACTGTAGAATCGGCAGGAACGCCACGGTAAAGCCCGACGTCAAGGTGTGGCCTCATAAAGAGGTGGAAGACGAAGCCACCCTCGCCTCCAGCCTCATATGGGGAGACAGGTGGAGCAAGAACATATTTTCAAGCTACGGCGTGACAGGCCTCGCTAACATCGAACTCAGCCCCGAGTTCGCCGCGAAGCTTGGCGCGGCCTACGGGGCGTCCTTGAAGAAGGGCGCGGTCGTATCAACGAGCAGGGACTCCCACAAGACCTCCCGCATGATAAACAGGGCGATAATGACGGGGATACTTTCTACCGGGGTGAACGTGCACGACTACGGCGTGGTGCCCATGCCGGTCGTTAGGTTCTTGGCGAGGGGCGGGTATGAGGCGGGGGGAGTGCACGCGAGAAGGTCGCCCTTTGAAAACGAAATCGTCGACCTTAAATTCTTCGACCCCTCGGGCATGGACCTTCATCCGGGGCAGGAAAAATCCGTGGAGAGGCTTTTTTTCAGGGAGGACTTCAGGAGAGTCTCCATGGAGGAGACAGGCGACGTTGTATTTCCCATACACGCATTCGAGACCTATCAGGCAGGGTTTCTCTCCGCCATAGACACGGAGGCCATCAAAAAGGCGGGATTCAAGATAGTGCTCGATTATTCCTACGGCAGTTCGTCCCGGATATTCCCCTCGATACTCGGAAAGTTGAATTGCGAGGTCATAGCGCTTAGCGCCAACATTGACGGCTCGAAGTTGACGAGGACCGGCGAGGAGTTCGGCAGGGCGCTCTCGCAGCTCTCGACCATAGTCAAGTCGCTTAACGCCGACATGGGGTTTTTGCTGGACGCCGGAGGCGAAAAGGTATTCCTCGTGGATAACGCCGGAGACATAATAGACGGAGAGACGGCGCTTAACCTGATAACGCTTCTTGTTCTGAAAACCGGCAAAGGAAAGTTGGAGAACGGCGCCATCGCCGTTCCCGTAACCGCGTCGAGGGCCATAGAAGAGATGGCGAAATCCTACGGCTTCCGCTCCATCAGGACGAAGACGACGTCGAGGGGCATCATGGAGGCCGCTATGGGAAAGGACGCGGTCTTTGTCGGCGAAGATACGGGCGGGTTCATATTTCCGAAGTTCCAGCCGGTTTTCGACGGCATGTACGCCATAGCCAAGATACTCGAGATGATAGCCTACGAAAAGACGGACATCCACAAGCTCGTGCGGGAGATACCGCCGAGCGTCATGATAAAAGACAGGGTCATGTGCAACTGGGAAAACAAGGGCGCGGTCATGAGGCGGCTCGCCGAGGATTCCCACGGCAAAGACACCACCCTCATAGACGGCATAAGGATAAACTTCGGAGACGACTGGATACTCGCGTATCCGAGCCAGAGCCATCCTTATTTTCACATAGTCGCCGAGGCCGGAACCGAGGAAAAGGCGCGGGAACTCGTTTCCGCTTACGCGGGCAAGATACGCACGTGGCAGGCGGAGAGGTAAGGGGGTTGTCGGTAATCGCCGGACGGTTGATGGTAAAAATAATATCGAAGGGGTTTGTGAAGTAATTGTAAGATTTATATAGAAAGAAAATAGAGCCCCCTCACCTCAGTCCTCTCCGGGGTACCCGCCCGAAGGGAAGGGTCTGGAGAGGAGGTAAAGACAAAGAGGCAAAGGTAAAGGGATAAAAACAAGGGATAAAAACAAAGAGGCAGGTTTCTTTTTTCCTCTCCCCTTCGGGGAGAGGGTAGGGTGAGGGGGACGTAGAGTGTTTACCGAAGACGAGGACATCTTCAGTTTCGACAATTGCGAGGTCTTGCGGCTTGTCGTCGGGCCGCTCGACGTGAATTGCTACGTGGTGTGGGACAAGGAGACGCTTTCCGCTTTTATCGTTGACCCCGGAGGGGACGCCGGGGTGATAGCCGATGAGGTCAAAAGGCGCGGGCTCAATATCAAATACGTCATAAACACGCACGGGCATTTCGACCACATAGGGGCGAACTCCGAGATAAAGACGATTACCG
This sequence comes from Thermodesulfobacteriota bacterium, assembly GCA_049303155.1. Lineage (GTDB taxonomy): Bacteria > Desulfobacterota > GWC2-55-46 > GWC2-55-46 > DRQE01 > JBBTLC01. Next base: position 5,103 of record JBAQMW010000111.1, read on the forward strand.
GCGCGGCCGTCGCCATACACGGACTCGATGCGCCTCTTCTCCGGACTGCCTCGGTGCAGAGCAGTTTCTTCGGTTTGAACGTGGTCTCCCAGCCTGAGCCCGACATCGCGCTCGAGGACGGGGAGATACTCAACGCCGGAGCGATAGAGGTAGGCATAATCCATACGCCCGGCCATACGAAAGGCGGGATATCCATATATATAGAAGACGAAGGGGCGCTCTTTACCGGAGACACTCTTTTCGCCGGTTCGATAGGGAGGACGGATTTGCCGGGCGGTTCGTACGACGACCTTATAAGTTCCATCAATAATGGCATACTAACGCTTCCGGACGACGTTATGGTTTTTCCGGGTCACGGGCCGCATACGACAATCGGCGAGGAAAGACGCACTAACCCGTTTCTAATCCCCCCCGACCCATCCTCCTGATGGGTGCCCCGCCCTTTGTAAAAGGGGGTAATCTCGCGGAAGCGGAGGAGCAAGAGTGATGATGTTAAACAATAAAAACGTAATACTCGGCGTTACCGGCGGCATTGCCGCGTATAAGGCTCTGGAACTCATAAGGCTTCTTAAAAAAGAAGGCTGCAACGTCTATCCCGTCATGACGGACTGCGCAACGGAGTTCGTAACGCCTTTAAGCCTCTCCACCCTTGCCTGTAATCCCGTGGCAAAGGACATGTTTGCCGAAGGGGCCGGGATAAGCCACATAGAACTTGCGGAAAAGGCAGATATAGTAGTAGTGGCGCCGATTACCGCGAACACAATCGGCAAGGTGGCGGGAGGCATAGCCGATAATCTCCTTACGACCCTGATTATGGCGGCGAAAGTTCCCAAGGTCTTCGCTCCGGCCATGAATTCCAACATGTACGAAAACCGGCTCGTAAGGGATAACGTAAAAAAGCTAAAGAGTCTCGGCTATCTCTTTGTCGAGCCCGAGGAGGGCATGCTCGCCTGCGGATGGGAAGGCAAGGGGCGTTTAGCCAAGGTCGAGGACATAGTAGAGGCCATGAAGGAAGCGCTCAGCAAGAAAGACCTCTTGGGAGAGAAGGTTTTAGTGACGGCCGGAGCGACCCGCGAGCCGATAGACCCTGTGAGGTTCGTCTCCAACGCCTCCAGCGGAAAGATGGGATACGCCATAGCCCGCGCCGCTAAAAGG
>JBAQMW010000112.1:0-1826 GCA_049303155.1 Thermodesulfobacteriota bacterium
GGCCGGGGACGCGCCTGCAATGACGCCAAGCGGCGCGGATTTCGCTAATATCAAATTCAGGTTTTCGATAGGGAAATACCATGAGCAGAGTTTTTATGAGCCGAACTCGATATTCGTGGACAGGGTAAACGACGAGATCTACGTCGTGGACACCGGTAAAAGCGAGATATTGATTTTAGAAACCAACGGAACGCCTATATTCAAATTCGGCAAGCGCGACGGGCTTGATACTCCGATAGACCTTGTAGTGAGGGGAAGCCGCATATACGTAAGCCAGGAAAATAAGCCGTTTATAGAGATATTCAGCCTTAGAGGCGAGCCGATGGGGAAGATTTTCCCCGAAGGCGTCGAATTCTCCCCCGGAAGGATGGATATCGACGAGCAAGGCAACATATACGTAGTGAACAGGAAGGATAGCGCTTGCCTCGTCATAGACAAAGAAGACAGGTTCGTCCGCACGATAGGCGAAGGCCTCGAATCCCTTGTTGCCGTGGCTGCGGGGCGCGGGAGGGTGTATTTGATAACGCCTTTTGCAAGTAAGATGATGGCTGTTCACGTCTATGGCGCGGACGGAACTCATGAGGCGAGTTTCGAGGCAGCGGAGGGCAAGGGCGGCACCCTCGGCCTTCCGACCGCAGGGAAGGTTGACGCGCAAGGGAATCTCTGGCTTGTTGACGCGCAAAAAGGAATCATTGTTTTCGACAGGAACTTGAATGAGGTGTTTAGGCTGGAGTTTTTGATTAAGCCGGAATTTTCGTTGTTGAACTTTCCGACTGATATTGACTTTGACGGCAAAGGTATGGTATATATAATGGAAAAAGGCGCGAAGGTTGTGAGCGTTTTAAAGTAGGCTTTTTTTGCTTTAGCAGTGATATGGTTTTACGTAACTCAAGGCTTTAGCCTTGAGACATCAACCCTAAAGGGGGTTGAGTTACAACAGACATCAACCTTGACAAAATAAGAAGTTAAACCCGGCAGGAAGCGAGTGGCTCGGGGGGTTTTTTTAGTCGTTGGTTTTGAATTTACGCGGGGTTTACCGGCCTCAAAATCCAATGTCATAAAGAGCGATGCCGCTCAATCGAGGAGCACTTTGATGAACGTTCCTTGTTCAAATCAAAGCCCGTATTTTGCAAGGAAAAACCCCGTAAGAGCCGCTGCCGCTATTGCGGCTGTTCTTCTTGCCGTTGCCGCATTATTAGCGGCAGGGGACGTCTTTGCCGGAGAATACCACACCCGGAGGGAAAACAGGCCCGGCGGCACGGCTGATACCATCGCCTGCAGCCAGTGTCATATGATGCACGGCTCTCAAGGCAGCAACGCGCTTGTTTATAGCATGTTTGGCGTTTCGACCGGCGTGTATGAGAAACTTCTCCGGCAAACGAGCAATCTAAGGCTTTGTCTTTATTGCCACGGCACGACCAGTCCCGGAACTGTTGACGGAAGAACGCAGGGTCCCCCGATGGTCGCCGGCGGCACTACCGCCACACGCGTATATTCTGCCGGAGATTTCAGGCATAATGCGTCAGCCAATAATGCCAACAGGCACGACATAGACGAGACAGGCACGGGCATTGCCGCTCCCACCCCGCCGGGTTTTGTCCAGAGGGGGGATTGCCTTACCGGATGGGCCGACGTTACGCTGAAGCGCGGCGGAACAGGCAATATCTTTACCTGCATATACTGCCATGCCCCGCATGGAAATAATAATTTCAGGAATCTCCGGTACGACCCGGGTTGCATCGACAATGACAACATAACCAACGGCGTTACTGTGAGTTACGCAGTTACCACCGCCGCGTTTGCCGCGGCTACCCCCGCCGCCGGCC
>JBAQMW010000113.1:0-1845 GCA_049303155.1 Thermodesulfobacteriota bacterium
TCGTAACCCCTGAAGAGGCAAATAAGGCGCTCAAGAAAAGCCTCGCGATAAAACCAAAAAAGACGGACGAGATCTGGGCCGGGCCATACTTCACGGAACACGTGAGACAATATCTGGAAGACAAGTATGGGCAGGAACTCCTTTATAAAGGCGGACTTCACGTCCATACCACCATGGACGTGGAGATGCAGAAGGCGGCGAACTCGGCCGTGGACTTCGGGCTTCGGGCCTACGATAAAAGAAGGGGCTACAGAGGGGCGATACAAAACATACAAGAACAAAGCGAAAAGGAACAATTCATTACAGAAGCCGCCTCTATTCTCAAGAAATTCCCGCCGGTTCCGGGCCGCTACTACAAGGCGACGGTCCAGTCACCGAATCCGAAAGACAGAAGCCTTACGGTCATGCTCGGCGACAGGAAAGGCATAATCTCCTATCCCGACCTCGTATGGGCCAAACTTTACAATCCAACCGACAATCCCGACGGAGGAACGATAGTGGGCGACGCCATGGCGCTTTTCAACGAAGGCGACGTGGTGTGGGTAGGCGTGAAGAAGGTTCCGGACGACGAGGAAGAGCCGCTCGTCTTGAAGCTCGAGCAGGAGCCTTTGGCCGAGGGTGCGTTATTGGCGGTCGAGACCGATACCGGCTTCGTAAGGGCCATTGTCGGGGGGTTAAGTTTCGCGAAGAGCAAATTCAACAGGGCAGTGCAGGCGAAACGCCAGCCGGGGAGCGCCTTCAAGCCGATAATATACGCCGCGGCCCTCGACAAAGAATACACCCCCGCGACAATCGTCATGGACTCTCCCATAGTCTTCGAGGCGGAAAAAACCGAAGAAGAAAAAAACACGCCCGACTGGACGCCGCGGAACTTCGACGAAAAGTTCTCCGGCCCGACCACCGTGCGGGACGCCCTCGCCAAGTCGAGAAACGTGATAACCGTAAAGATACTCAAAGACATCGGGGTTGATTACGCCGGAGCCTACGCCGCGAGGCTCGGAATAACGTCCCCTTTGGCAAGAGACCTCTCCTTGGCGCTCGGCTCTTCGGCCGTATCCATGACCGAGATGGTCATGGCTTTTTCAACGTTCGCCAATTACGGCATAAAGACCGAGCAGATATTCGTAACCAAGGTGACGGACGACAAAGGCGCTCTACTCGAAGAAAACCACCCCGTGTCCGAATCGGTCATGGACGCGGATACCGCCTACCTCATAACGAACCTCCTTCAGGGGGTGGTTGAAAACGGCACAGGCAGAAGGGCCAAGGCCTTAGGCAGGCCGGTTGCCGCGAAGACCGGCACGACGAATAATTTAAACGACGCGTGGTTCATAGGTTACGTGCCGGGCCTAGCGGCGGCAAGCTGGATAGGCTTCGACAGCGAAAAGAATCTCGGCAAACATGAAACCGGCTCGCGCGCCGCCTCTCCCATCTGGATAAAATTCATGGAGCAGGCCCTCGCGAATACCCCTGCCCGAAACTTCTCCGTGCCGCCGGGCATAGAGTTCGTCAAGATAGACTCAAAGACCGGGCTTTTAGCAGGACGCGGAACAAAAGAGCCCCTATTCGAGGCCTTCAAGGAAGGCACAGCCCCGGCCGCGACAACCGAAGGCCAAAGCGAATCTCAATCAGACGAGTTTTTCCTCATGGATTCCACTCCCACCGGGAAAATCGCCATACCGCCTGACGAAGGCGAAGAAGACCCGTCCGAGTAACAAGGGTTTTCGTAGCTCAGGGCTTATGATGAATTTTCTCACCTTATTCCCCTCCCCAGGGGCGCCCACCCGAAGGGAAGGGTCAGGGGGAGGGAAGGGTGGGGTAGCCCTGATTGTAACTCAAGGCTTT
>JBAQMW010000114.1:0-9552 GCA_049303155.1 Thermodesulfobacteriota bacterium
TGGCAAGCGCTTCGAGGTGCGCGGCAACCGCCCGAGGCAGCAGGCCGTGCAGCACGGGAGGGCGTTAAAGAAGACCGAGATTACCGTAACCAAGGCCGAAAAGAAGGTAATAAGGATAGTCGACGCCATAGCCGTCGCCGATTTTTCTCAGAGGCTCGGCGTAAAGGCCGGAGACATAATCAAGAAGCTCATGGGCTTGGGCATCATGGCCACCGTGAACCAGCTTATAGACATAGACGCGGCAACGCTCGTTGCCGCGGATTACGGCTTTGAGGTCGAGAGCGCGGCCATAGCGGAGGAAAGCCTCATGGAGCCGTCCGCAACGGAGCCCGGCGAGGGGCTTAAGCCGAGGCCCCCGGTCGTTACCATCATGGGGCACGTTGACCACGGAAAGACCTCTCTTCTGGACGCCATACGCAGGACGAACGTCGCGAGCGGGGAGGCCGGAGGCATAACCCAGCACATAGGCGCTTATCACGTGCACCTCGATAGAGGCGATATAACCTTCCTCGATACTCCGGGCCACGAGGCCTTTACGGCCATGAGGGCGAGAGGCGCGAAGGTTACCGACATAGTGGTATTGGTGGTGGCGGCGGACGACGGAGTGATGCCTCAGACCATCGAGGCCATAAATCACGCCAAGGCCGCGAATGTTCCGATAATAGTCGCCATCAATAAAATTGACCTTCCGGGTGCTGCTCCGCAAAAGATTAAGCAGGCCTTGACCGAGTACGGACTCGTGCACGAGGACTGGGGCGGCGAGACCATATTCGTCGAGGTTTCCGCGAAGCAAAACGTAAAGATAAAGGAACTCCTTGAACTCATACTGATTCAATCCGAGATGCTCGAGCTCAAGGCCTCGGATACGGCCCCGGCCAAGGGAGTCATAATAGAGGCCAAGCTCGATAAGGGAAGGGGGCCGGTCGCAACCGTGCTTGTGCAAAGCGGAAGGTTAGACGTCGGGGACGTCTGCGTTGCGGGGTTCTATTCCGGCAGGATAAGGGCAATGGTAAGCGACTGGGGAAAGAGGATAAACGAGGCCGGCCCGTCGATGCCGGTGGAGATAGTCGGGCTTTCCGGAGTTCCGCACGCCGGAGACACCTTCATGATAGTGAAGGACGAGGCCACGGCGAGGCAGCTGACGTCTTTGAGACTCGGGAAGCATGAACAGAAGGACAAAGGCAAGACCGCGAAGGTGGGGCTTCAGGATCTTTATGAAAAGATAGCCAAGGGCGAGGTAAAGGAATTGAACCTCGTCATAAAGGCCGACGTGCAGGGCTCGATAGAGGCAGTAAAGGAAGCGCTCGGGAAGATTCAGTCCGAGAAGATAGGGCTTAAGATAATTCACGGCGCGGCCGGAGGAATAAACGAAGGCGACGTGATGTTAGCGTCCGCCTCTAACGCCATAATCATAGGGTTTAACGTAAGGCCGGAACCCAAAGGAGCGCAGTTAGCCGAGAGCGAGGGCGTTGACGTAAGGCTCTACACCGTAATATACAATCTCGTTGACGACATTAAAAACGCCATGACAGGAATGTTGGCTCCCATAGTGAAGGAAGAGGTCGCGGGCAGGGCGTCGGTGAGGGAGGTATTCAAGATATCCAAGGTCGGCACAGTTGCGGGCTCTTACGTGACGGACGGGAAGATTCCGAGAAGCGCGAGGGTAAGGCTCATAAGGGACAGTATCGTCGTATACGACGGCAAGATAGCGGCCTTAAAGAGATTCAAGGACGACATGAAGGAAGTCCAGACCGGCTTCGAGTGCGGCATATCCATAGAAGGTTATAACGACATAAAGGCAGGGGACGTCATAGAGGCCTACGAACTCAAGGAAGAGGCGGCGAAACTGTAAGGCATGAGATGGTAGTCGGCGTCTGTCACATAGGGCTTCTGATACACGGCAGCCAATCGCTCAAGGATAAAAGGCAGATTCTTAAAAAGGTGATAGAGGGAGCGAGAAATCGCTTCAACGTCTCCGTCGCCGAGGTCGGAAGCCAAGACCTCTGGCAAAAAGCGGAAATCGGAATATCGGTCGTAGGAAGCGACGTTTCCGTCATAAACTCGGTCGTTGACAGGCTCATTAATTTCATAGAGGATATGCACGCGGCGGAGATAATAGACCACGACATAGAGTTCATAAATTACTCTCTCGAGGGTAAAGATAAAAAGTATATTGTTTGAGGGAGCAACGCGCTCATGGCCTACAAGCGAGCGGACAGGGTCGGAGACACGGTAAAAGAAGAGATAGCCTCGATGCTCACGATGGGCGAGGTTAAAGACCCGAGAATCGGACTCGTTACGGTTACGAAGGTAAAGATGAGCCCGGACATGAAGTACGCGGTTGTGTTTTTCAGTATGACCGCGCCTTTGGAAGAGATTAAGGAAACTACCGAAGGGTTAAAGAGCGCGGCCCCTTATATAAGGAGGGCGCTTGCGAAAAGGTTGGGTCTCCGGCACGTGCCGAGCGTGGATTTCAAGTATGACGATTCGCTCGACTACGCCATGAGGATAGAAGAGGCGCTCAAGAAAATAAAAGAGACGGGTTAGGGGCATGATGCTCGCCTCGGCGAAGCAGGGCATCGTACCCTTTACGTAAGAGATATTTATGACTGACGAGAGGTATTCGAAGATAATCGAGGCCATAAAGAAGGCACGGCGTTTCGTGGTTGTTTCTCACGTAAACCCCGAAGGCGACGCAGTGGGCTCGCTCTTGGGCATGTATCTCGGGCTTAAGGCCATGGGTAAAGAGGCCGTAGCCTATCTCGAAGACAATGTTCCGGCGCCTTACGGGTTTTTACCGGGAAGTTCCGACATAGTGCACACGCTGGACGGCGTAAAAGACATAGACTGCACCATAGCGGTAGATTGCGGCCAGGCCGACAGGCTCGGAGACAAGTTTTCGTCTTTCAAGGAAAAGGGCGTTTTTTTGAACATAGACCATCACGTGACGAACGACAACTACGGAGACGTAAACCTCGTCGTGCCTGAAGCGGCAGCGGCAGGCGAGATAGTTTACGACGTGCTTAAGGCCGCCGGAGCCGGGATTACGAAGGACATAGCGATAAACCTCTATACCGCCATACATACGGATACGGGGTCTTTCAGGTACGATTGTTCGACACCCGAGGCGTTTAGAAAGGCCGGGGAACTCGTAGCCGCGGGGGCCAGTCCGTGGGATATATCCGTCAAGGTTTACGAGAATTATCCGGCCGAGCGTTTTAAGCTCCTCGGCACGACTCTCTTGACTTTGGAGTTTAGGGACGAGAACAGAATAGCCATAGTCAACGTAACGCTCGAAGCGATAAAGTCCTCCGGCGGGACCAAGGACATGACGGACGGATTCGTTAATTACGCGAGGGCCATAGAAGGCGTTGAGGTCGGGGCGCTCTTCAGGGAGGTTAAAAACGGAGAGTATAAGGCGAGCCTCCGCTCCAAGGGCAGGATTGACGTATCGGGAGTGGCGGGTTTATTTAACGGCGGCGGGCACGCGCACGCCGCGGGTTTCAGCATAAAGGGAACCCTTCTTGAGGTTAAGGCCAAGGTGGTGGCGGAACTCGAAAAGGCTCTTATCGAGCAGTCTTCCCCCTCACCCTACCCTCTCCCCGTTGGGGAGAGGAGAGGAAAAATGTGAACGGAGTTCTTGTAATTGATAAGCCCAAGGGGCCGACGTCGCACGACGTCGTAAGCGCGGTCAAGAGGAAGCTTCGCGCGAAAAAAGTCGGGCATCTCGGCACGCTCGACCCTCTCGCGACCGGGGTTTTGCCGCTTGTCATAGACGGGGCTACGAAGTTCGCCTCGCGTTTATGCGGAAACGAAAAAGAGTATCTGGCCGTCATGAAACTCGGCGAGACAACCGACACCTATGACAGCGAAGGCAAGGTTCTGAAAAGTTCCGATTCTTCGAGCGTAACCGAAGACGACGTAATAAGGGCTCTCAAAGGCTTATGCGGCAAGATAAAGCAGATGCCGCCGATGTTCTCGGCCATGAAGAAAAACGGAGTTCCTCTCTATAAACTTGCGAGGAAGGGCATCACAATCGAGAGGGAGCCGAAGCAGATCGAGATATTTTCGATAGCGGAGATAAGCGTTGATTTTCCGTTCGTAACATTCACCGTCGCGTGTTCCGCCGGCACGTATGTGAGGACGATCTGCTTTGATGCGGGAGTGGTATTGGGGTGCGGGGGGCATCTTACGGAACTGAGAAGAACGAGAAGCGGCATGTTTACTCTCTCCGACTCGATAAAGCTCGACGAGACGCCGGAAAACCTTTTTAAGGCGATAATGCCTCTTCCTCGGTTTACGGCGGCCTTGGGCGGAAGGGATCGCTTCGCGGAGCCGGTCCCGGACTTAATCCAGGGTTTGTAATGACGGCGGTTCTGGTTTTTCGACAGCCCGGTAGTTTTTGCTTCATTGTTACAGATTAAATATGATAATATTTTCATTCCAAGGAGGGTAAAAAAAGGATGATTACCGTAGAGAAGAAAAAAGAGTTGGTTGAGAAGTACAAGACTCACGCCAAGGATACCGGCAGCCCGGAGGTTCAGGTGGCGATACTGAGCGAGAGGATAAGTTATCTCGACGGCCATTTGAAGGTGCACAGCTCCGACCACCACTCAAGAAGGGGTTTGCTCAGGATGGTCGGTCAGAGGCGGAGACTTCTGGATTACCTTAAGAGCAGGGACGCGTCCCGTTACACGAGCCTTATAGGTAGACTCGGCTTGAGGAAGTAATATTGGACGTTTTATTCTTGTGCTATGCGGCTCAGGGCAGTTCGACAGGCTCATTACAGGCTTTAGCCCTGATATACAAAATATACGCAGGCTAAACCAAATACGGCAAAGCAGTCAAATCAGGAAGGAGCGGGTAAACTCTAATGGCTAAAGTGTATGAACTGGATTACGGCGGGAGGCCGCTAAGGATAGAACTCGGCAGGATGGCGAGACAGGCCCACGGAAGTTGCGTGGTAACGTATGGCGATACTGTCGTGCTGGTTACGGCGTGCAGGGCGTCTTCTCCCTCGACTAACGTGGATTTTCTTCCCCTTACGGTCAATTATGCGGAGATGACTTACGCGGCAGGAAAAATCCCGGGCGGGTTTTTTAAGCGCGAAGGAAGGCCGAGCGAAAAAGAGGTTCTCTGCTCAAGACTCATAGACAGGCCGCTTCGTCCTCTTTTTAAGGAAGGTTACGCCACGGAGACGCAGGTCATCGCGACCGTCATGTCTCTCGACCCGGCTAACGACCCGGAGGTCATAGCGATAATAGGCGCGTCAATCGCGCTCGGCATATCGGACATACCCTTCCTCGGGCCCATAGCGGCCGTGAGGGTAGGTAAAATCAACGGCAAGTTCGTTTGCAATCCGAGCATCGCCGAGGTGAAAGAAAGCGAATTAGACCTCATCGTGGCCGCGGCCGAGAACGGGATAATAATGGTCGAGGGCGGAGCGAGTTTCATAAGCGAGGACGACGCGGTGGCGGCGTTGAGTTTCGCCGAAGAAAGCGTAAAGGGAGTGCTAGCGCTTCAGGAAAAGATATATTCCGAATGCGGAGTTCCGAAGCTGATTGTCGAGAAGCACGGCGTGGACGCCGCGTTAGAGGCCAAGATAAAAGACTTTTCTTCCGTCAAGCTCAAGGCGGCCTTAAGCATCCCCGCCAAGGCCGAGCGTTACGATAAGATGGCTCAGGTAAAGGACGAACTCATTAAAGCCCTTCTTCCTGAATATCCGGAAAAGGAAAAGACGATAAAGGTCGTTTTCAGCGATTTGAAGTACGACATAATGCGGAGAATGGTGCTTGACGAAAATCGCAGAGTCGACGGAAGGTCTCTTAAGGATATAAGGGAGATAACCTGCGAAGTGGGACTTTTGCCGAGGACGCACGGCTCGGCGCTTTTCACGAGGGGCGAAACTCAGTCCATGGTCGTTACCACGCTCGGCACCTCGGAAGACGAGCAGAAGATAGACTCGCTCGCCGGGTGGGATTACAAGAAGTTCATGCTCCACTATAACTTTCCGCCTTTTTCGACCGGAGAGGTGAAGTTTTTGAGGGGTCCTGGAAGGCGCGAGATAGGGCACGGCGCATTGGCCGAAAGGGCCATCAAGAGGGTTATGCCGGATAGCGTGAAGTTCCCTTACACGGTAAGGGTCGTATCCGACGTCTTGGAGTCGAACGGTTCTTCTTCGATGGCCTCTGTTTGCGGCGCGTCTCTTTCTTTGATGGACGCCGGAGTGCCTACGCAGGGCCACGTCGCGGGAATAGCGATGGGGCTTATAAAAGAGGCGGATAAACACGCCGTTCTCTCCGACATACTCGGCGACGAAGACCACTTAGGCGACATGGACTTCAAGGTGGCAGGCACGAGGCAGGGCATCACTGCCCTTCAGATGGACATCAAGATAGGCGGGGTAACGTCCGCCATAATGAAAGAGGCCCTTTATCAGGCCCGGGACGGAAGGCTTCACATATTAGGCAAGATGGAGGCGGCCATAACCACGGCGAGGGGAGAACTCTCGAAGTACGCTCCGAGGATAATCACCATTACCATAAGGCTGGAGAGGATAAAAGACCTCATCGGGCCCGGAGGAAAGAACATAAAGAACATAGTCCTCCAGACGGGCGTAAAGATAGACATACAGGACGACGGCAAGGTCAATATCGCCTCCAACGACGATGCGGCCATGGCCAAGGCCATAGAGATGGTGAAGGGTCTTACCGAGGACGCCGAGATAGGCAAGCTCTACATGGGCAAGGTAAGGCGCATCACGGACTTCGGCGCGTTTGTGGAGATACTGCCGGGCATGGACGGGCTTGTCCATATATCGCATCTTTCTCACGAGAGGGTCAAGTCCGTAAGGGACGTCTTGAAGGAAGGCGACGAGGTGCTTGTCAAGGTCATAGAGATAGATAAAGACGGAAAAATAAGGCTTTCGAGGAAAGAAGCCCTCGACGCGCCGGGATCCGAGCCTAAATAGGCTCGGATTTTTTTTCTTTCTTCCCCCGACCCACCCTTGTATATTAGTTGTAGGGCAGTGGTGCGGTTTTTCCGTAGGGCAACCCTTTAGGGTTGCGTCTTTACAGCAGGGCTAAAGCCCTGCCCTACGTCCCCTGACCCACCCTATGGGCTGGTACCCCGTTGTTAGCGCGGCAAAGTTCCCCGTGTTATCGTATGTTCGGCCAAGGAGAACCGTTCGTGCTCGGTCGCATCTTCATACACACCCTTAAACAGGCAAAGAGATTAATAATCATAACAATCGGATTCACGGTGTTGCTTTTCGGCATAGCCCTCATAGTGCTTCCCGGGCCGGCCTTCATAGTGATACCTGCCGGGCTCGCCATATTGGCTACGGAATTTCTTTGGGCGAAGAGGCTTCTTAAGCAAGTAAAGAAGAGGACTGTCGGCATGGCGGCCTATCTTGGGTGGAATTCAGGCAATGCGCCGGCAAGCGATAAACACGATAACAACGCTAAAAAGAAAAACAAGGTAAAAAAACAACGGAAAGGCAATAAGGCAGACGGCTCCTCCCTTTTTTAAAGGGCGGGGCACCCATGCAAGAAGCATGGGCCGGAGGGATTATGACAAGGGTTCTCACGGATTATCTTAAGAGCGGGATAAAACTCATCACCGAAGAGATGAGTGAGGCGGAATCGGCCTCAATCGGAGTTTGGGTAAAGAAGGGGAGCAGGGACGAAACCCCTTTGCAGGGCGGCGTAGCGCACTTCATAGAGCATCTGCTTTTCAAGGGCACCGTGAAAAGGACGGCCTTGGACATAGCGCGCGAGATAGAGGGAGTAGGAGGCGTTTTGAACGCCTTTACCGGCAGGGAGTACACGTGCTTTTACGCCAAGGTCTTGAACAAGGACATACCCGTCGCGATAGAATTGCTTTCCGACATACTCATGAATTCGCTCTTCGACAGCTCCGAGCTTGAAAAGGAAAGGCTCGTCGTATTGCAGGAGATAAAGATGGTCGAGGACACGCCGGACGACCTCGTGCACGATCTCTTTGCCGAGGCCATGTGGAAGGGACAGGCCGCGGGAAGGCCTATTTTGGGCACTAAAAAAACGGTAGAGTCTTTTTCAAGGCAAACGGTCGTGGATTATTTCAAGGAAAAGTACGGGGCTGATTCCATATTTATAACGGTTGCCGGAGGAATAAAGCATAAAAATGTGGTAAAATTACTTAACAGGGATTTCGGCAGGCTGAAAAAGAGGGGTCTCGGCACGGGCAAGAACGCGGATACGGGGAAAGCCAAGCCGCCTGTTGCGTGCCGCGGCGGCAAGGTCGTAAAGAAAAAATTAGAGCAGGTGCATTTTTGCATCGGCGTGCCGGCCGCGCCCCAGCCTCATCCCGACAGGCACAAGTTGTATCTCTTGAACACCATACTCGGCGGCGGCATGAGTTCGAGGCTTTTTCAGGAGGTCAGGGAAAAACGCGGCCTCGCGTACTCCGTGTACTCGTATCTGAACCTCATGATGGACGCCGGGGCATTGGTGATTTACGCGGGAACCTCGAAGGAGGATTTCAAAAAGGCCGTAAGGATTATCCTCGGGGAATGCAGGAAGATAGGGGAATCGGTTTCGGCTAAGGAGCTTAAAAACGCGAAAGAGCAGTTGAAAGGCGGCATGCTCCTCGCGCTCGACACGAGCGACAGCAGGATGATGAAAGCGGCTCGCGACGAGATATACTTCGGCCGCGTGCAATCGATTAGCGAGATAGTGGCCGCCATAGACAGGGTAAAGGCAGCTGAGGTGACAGATGCGGCGGAAAATATCCTATCGAAGCGCAACATGACCATGGTGGCCGTCGGCAAGGTCGAGGAAGAAGACCTTATAGCGTCTTTAATCGGATAACAAAAAACTACCGGAGTTTTCATGGCATGAAGATATTAGTTGTCGAAGACGAAAAGAAGGTCGCGAGTTTCGTAAAAAGAGGCTTCGAGCAGGAAGGATACGCCGTTGACATGACGTCCGACGGCGAGGAGGGAGAGGCGTATGCCTCGGCCCGGGCCTACGACATAATAGTGCTCGACATAATGCTTCCGAAAAAGAGTGGGCTTGACGTGTTAAAGGCCCTGCGGGAAAAGAATCTAAAGACCCCGGTCATTCTCTTGACCGCGAGGGACGCCGTAGAGGACAGGGTGAAGGGGCTTAACCTCGGAGCCGACGACTATATAACCAAGCCGTTCGCCTTCGAGGAACTTCTTGCGCGCGTGAGGGCGCTCTCGAGGCGCGGCGTTCAGGCAATGCCTTCTTTTAAGTTCTCGGACTTGAGCCTTGACCCGGTTACGAGAAAGGCCAAAAGGGGCGACGAGGAAGTGGACCTTACTCTTAAAGAGTACGCGCTTTTGGAGTATCTCTTGAGGAACGCGCTTCGGGTCTTGTCGAGAACGCTCATCGCGGAGCACGTGTGGGGGCAGGACTTCGACACCGAGACCAACGTCGTTGACGTTTACATAAACCATCTGAGAAATAAAATAGACAAAGACCCGGGCAAAAAGCTCATACACACGGTAAGAGGCGTGGGCTACGTATTGAAAGAGGGTTGATACCGTTC